>JASHTO010000086.1 GCA_030040515.1 Terriglobia bacterium | reverse complement strand
GCTGAGCAATCTTGGCAAGCTGCGCGTCGACCGGTTCCAGGCCATCATCAATCCGGGCCAGAGTTTTATTCTGGCGACAGGTAAAATCGCGCCGCGCCCGTGGGTGGAGGGCGGCGCGTTGACTGTTGCGCAGACGTTATCGCTGACCTTGAGCGTCGATCACCGCGTAGCGGACGGCGCCTTGGCCGGGCAATTCCTGGAGCGGATAGCCGCCATCATTGAGAACCCGTACCAAATCCTCTGGACGCCTGTCAAATCCTAAGGGAGCCTTCATGCCTCAACTCCAAATCGTGTTGACTGACACGGGATTTCCCGACTCAGACATTGAAAAGCAAATCCTCTCGGCGCTGGACGCGCAGCTGACCGTGGCCAAATGCCGCACCGAAGATGATGTGCTGGCCGCCGCGCGCGATGCCGATGCGCTGCTGGTGCAATGGGCGCCCATAACACGCCGGGTGATTGGCCAACTGACGCGCTGCCGGTTCATCAGCCGGTATGGAGTGGGGGTGGATATGATTGACCTGGACGCGGCGCGCGAGCGTGGTATTCGCGTATCGAACGTCCCGGACTTTTGCGCGGAAGAAGTTGCGTCACACACGCTCTGCTTTTTGCTGGCGGTGGGAAAGAAAATGTTCTGGCAGGACCGCTTGATGCGCCAGGGCCAGTGGAGCGTGGTGTCCACCATCGGTCCCATCAGCCGGTTTCAAGGCCAGACGCTGGGCATTATCGGCGTGGGGCGCATCGGCAGGCGTTTTGCGCAGATGGCGGCGCCGCTGGGGTTCCGGATTATTGGCTACGACGCTTTCCCCGCGGCGGACGTCTCGCCGGTCGAGCTTACCGATATGGATACGGTGCTTCGCCAGTCGGATTACCTTTCGCTCCACACGCCACTGGTGAAAGAAACTCACCATCTGATGAATGCCCAGAACTTTGCCAAGCTGAAGCCCGGCGCATTCCTGATCAACGTTTCGCGTGGCGGCGTGGTGGATACGGCGGCGCTGGTCGAGGCGCTGGAGAAGGGCAAAATTGCGGGCGCCGCGCTGGATGTGTTCGAGCAGGAGCCCTTGCCCGCCAGCCACCCATTGCTGAAGATGGACAACGTCGTGCTGACGCCTCACCTGGCATCCTATTCCCTTGAGGCTGCCCTGCAACTGCGCCAAGACACCGCGAAACGTGTGGTGGAATTCTTCCAGGGCACGCTGAAGGCATGTCTGGTCTGAAAAGTAAATCGGGCCGAATAGACCCCTCCCCCTCTTCCCTCTCCCCGGGGAGAGGGAAGAGGGGAGAAGGGGAGATCGGGTGAGGGGTTACTTCCTGCAGCGGCGGTCAGGCTCCTGTGAGTGGCCAGCTATATCAGAAGCTCCGCCGTTGCCGGAAGATGATTACTGAAGAGGAATAAATCAATGGCTGAAGCATCTTCCCTGAAGGGAATCAAGGGAGTTTTCTCGCCGACGATTACCGCCTTCCATGCGGACGAATCGCTGAATCTGAACGGCGTAAAAAAGTATGTGCGCTTCTTGCTGGACCAGGGAATGGAAGGCCTCGCGCCCCTGGGAAGCGGCGGAGAACCTGTTGCCATGCGGCCCGAGGAGCGCATGCGGGTGCTGGAAGCGATCGTGGAAGAGACCGCCGGCAAAGTCCCCATTCTCGCCGGAACGGGCGATTACAGCACCGCCACGACGATCGAGCTCAGCCTTCATGCCAAATCGCTCGGGTGCCGCGGGCTGATGATCATTACACCCTTTCTGCTTATTCCTCCCAAGCGCGATGTCTTCCACCATCTGTGCCGGGTGCGTGAGAAAGTCGGCCTGCCCATCATGCTCTACGACGTTCCCTTCACGACAGGAATCGAAATTACCCCGGAGGAGCTGAAGAAGTGGTCGGATGAAGACGTTGTGCACGGCGTCAAGTGGTCGCATGCAGAAGTGAATCGCATCCACAATACCCGCCTGCTGTGCGGACCGGATTTTCCCGTCTTTGCTGGCAACGACCTGATTGCGTTTGAAGGCTTGGCCGATGGCGCGCAAGGTTGGATCAGCGGCGTGCCGATGATGGTTCCTCGTCTTGCGGTAAAATTGCGCCGGTTGTTGGCGGAAGAGCACAACCTGCAAGCCGCACGGGAGCTCTGGTACAAGTTGCTGCCCCTGGTTCGCCTTGAATTCGGCGCGGCATCGTCCGGCGATTGGGACCCGCACATCATTTCCATCTGTCGCGAGGCGGCGCTGCTGCGAGGCATACCGGTGGGCCCCTCACGCCTGCCTCTTTCCCCTGTCGAGCCTCCGGTGCGCGAGCAATTGCGCAAAATCCTGATGAGTCTGGGCGAATTGTGAAAGACCTGGCGACCCTCACTCCAAACCCGGGCAGGGAGCGATCTGGAAGTTCCGGGCGACGCCCCGCAGGCCGGCTTTGACCCACTCGGGAAACTCGATGCCGTTGCGGAGAGCCTCTGCCCTTCTTTCGCATTCCATCTCGCCGGGCAGATAGATCCGATCCGAACCTCTCGCCTTGGCCGCCTCGTGGATTTCGCGGCCAAGTTCGCTCATGCGTTGTTTGAACAGCTCGATGGGCATCATGTTGCCGATGTTGAAGACGAGGAAGCAGTGGCCCAGTTTGCCCTGCTCGTGGGGCGAGAGAATCCAGCTCCTGGCGGTAGACAACATTCCGGCGCCGGTCAATGCGGCCGCCAATACTTCGATGAGGAAAGCGAGGCCATATCCCTTATGGCCGGCCATGGGCATGAGGGAACTCCCCACGGGCCAGGTTCCGATCTTGCGGGTGGGAAGCCCTTCGCTATCGGCCAGGTAATCGCCGGGAAGATCCTGGCCGAGAGATTTCGAAGTCATGATTTTCGAAGCGGCCACGGCGCTCGTGGCGATGTCCAGAAAAACCGGGAAATCGGCGCGATGGGGAACGGCGTAGGCAAGGGGGTTGTTGCCGATTACCGATCCCCGGGCTCCGGGCACCGCCATATTGGGATCCACATTGCTCAGCGCAACGCCGATCATCTCGTGATGGGTCGCCAGGACCGCATAGTAACCGGCCGCGCCAAAGTGGTTGCTATTGCACACGCCTACCCAGGAGAGGGTGGTGGTGCGAGCCTTGCTGATTGCCAGGTCCATGGCCCGGCAGCCGCTCACCATGCCCATGGCGGCGTGCCCGTCCAGGATCGCCCAAGAGGGGCCTTCCACCACAACCTCCGGCTGAGCGCCGGCATCAATGCCCCCGGCACGGATACTCGTCACGTAGTGAGGAAGTAGGTTCGTCCCATGCGAGAACGTGCCCCAGGTGTCCGTGGTCACCAGCCCCGCGGCCACGGTCCGGGCATCGGCCGGACTCATCCCCACGCGCGTGAACACTTCAACACACAATTGCGTCAGATCTTCAACTGCAACCCGTTTGGAAGAATCCAATCCCATGCGTCCTCACGTGTGAAATTGAAATGTCCACCAACCCATGGAACCGGAATTCTATACTGAAATGCGCTTCGAATTACCAACTACCCGCTACCCAGACAGGATGGTAATATTGCCCGCGCTCGCCGGAGGGGATTCCGGCGAACAGCCCGGAGGTATTTGGAATGACCTTTGCAATGAAATGGGACCTCCCGTTGGAGCACCACCGCCTCGAGGCGATGGTTTTTGACGTGCAAGTGAGGGGCAAACTCGGGATGATGAACCAGAGGATGGAACAGCCATGAGTCAACAGGTTGATCGTCGTCAATTCTTGCAGTCGGGCGCTGCGACGCTCGCGGCGAGCGCAGCTCCTCTGCGGGCGCGCATTCCAGGTGACGCTCCGCGGCCCATGAACGTCCTTTACGTAATCGCGGACCAGCACCAGGCCGCATGCATGGGCGTGGAAGGCCACCCGCAAGCCCTCACTCCCAACCTCGACGCCCTCGCCCGGCGAGGCGTTCGCTTCACGAGTTGTTACACGCAGAACCCCATCTGCACGCCCAGCCGGGTGAGCATCTTAAGCGGTCAGTACCCCCACAACCACGGCTACTACGGCTTGTGTGGTCCGCCGCCGCCGGTCGACCTGCCGAGTGTCTTTCAGCATTTCCGCCGCAACGGTTATCGCACGGCAGTGATCGGAAAAGTCCACACTCCTGACGAACCCACCAACTGGCTGGCCGGCCACTGCGATCGCATTGGAGATGTGTGCACATATCACGGCGAGAATGGCGGAGAATCCAAGGAGTATGGCGCTTACCTTGACGCCTTGGGCCTTCGTGACAAGGACGATTCGGGTAGGCTCCCGGAATTTCCCGGTAATCAGCAGCACGAGGGCCGCCCCTCCAACCTTCCCTATCGCCACTCGCTCGAGGGGTGGACGGTTACGGAGACGATTCGCTTCATCGAGGAATCGGGTGAGCGGCCGTTCTTCGTGCAAGCTTCCCTGCCCCGGCCGCATGAATGCTACACGCCGGATCGCAAGTTCTGGGATATGTATCCGGACGACCTCGCGTTGCCACCTACGATTCACAATTCCGCCGCGCACCGTCCGCCGCACTTTCAAGCCATGGTCGAATGGCTGAAGAATTACCAATGGTTGATTGAACCGAAGACGTTCGATGCCGGTTGCCGCCGGGTCTGGCGAGGATACTTGGGCTGTGTAACCCAGGTGGATTATGCCTTGGGTGAGCTTTTGAGCTATTTGCAAAAAACCGGCAAGGACAGTAACACGATCATTGTGTATGGAACCGACCACGGAGCTTATAGCGGCACCTTTGGGGTTCCGGAGAAGGCGCCCGGGATTTGCTCAGAGGCGGTTTGCCGCGTGCCCTTCATCTGGTATGTCCCGGGAATCACCAAGAGCGGATGGGTATCGCGTGAACTCGTCGAGAATATTGATATCACCCCGACCCTGGTCAGTCTGTGCAACCTACCACCGCTTGAAACGACGGACGGCCACGACTTGACGTCACTGCTGAAGGGTGAAGACCAAGCCGTGCGCGAGGTCGCCGTAACCGAGAATGTTTGGAGCAAGGCCTTGCGTTGGGGACCCTGGCGGTTCGTCAACTACCCGAAAGCGCTCTTCGGATTCGACGTGGGAGAGCTCTACAACCTTGAAGATGATCCGAACGAAACCAGGAATCTCTACCACGAGCCTGCGGCACAGGCCACCGTGGGCGAGTGCCGGCGGCTGTTGCTGGAGTGGCTCATCCATTCAACGCGATATGTGACCGTCTTACCTGCCCCTGCCGGGCTCCCGCAGTTTCAGACGGCCCGGCTGGCACCTGATTGCAAGGAAAGCAATTTTGTGGGCGTCGAAGAGCGCATAGGGCGCAAGCGAGTTAACTATTTGTAAAAATTCTTATCCGTGGGGAGATGCTCCAGCTTTGCCGGGTTGGCAGTTAGAGCTTGGCAGTTTCTGAGGTCTGATTTCCTGGCCCGATGCGCGCGCCGAAGCGACCCCGACTCGCCCCGGCTGATGAGTACGCCGGTTGCGAGCCCCCTCTCCCCTCGGAGAGGGAAAGCCGATCTTTGGCGCGCGCGCTCGCGCGCTAAGAGCCTTTCCCTCTCCCGTGGGGATCGGGTGAGGGGTTTCTCTAAGGCCCATTTGAGCGGCCCAGCATATTAAAGTCTCTTGCTCCGGAAACGTATCACGGGCAACGGATCAACCGAAGCCCCCCTCCGCACTGAGAGGTTTGATTGAGCCTGGCCATTGGATTTTTCCTCACCTTGGTCGCCGGGAACAGTACCGGTTACAGCATGCTTCCTCTGAAATGGGAGAGAGTTTGGAAATGGGAAAATTTCTGGCTTTTCTACACCGTCGTCTCCCTTCTGATCTTACCTCCTGCACTTGCCTACGCGGTCTGCCCGGGAATTGGGAGCGTCTATGCCTCGCTCTCCGTGAACGAACTCACTAAACCCTTCGTGTTTGGCGCGCTTTGGGGATTTGCGCAATTGGGAGCCGGGCTCTGCGCGCACCGGCTTGGTTTCGCGCTGCAAGGTGCGCTTCTCGGCGGGATTGGAACGGCGGTTGGCACGATTGTTCCGCTCATCATGCTTCATCGCGATCTGGTATTCCAAACTTCCGGTCTGCTGGTTTTCCTCGGCACGGCGATTACATTATTGGGCGTCGCGCTCTGCGGGTGGGCGGGTTACCACCGCGAGCAATTGACCCGGCAACAGGGCCGGAGGGCCGGATTCTCCCCTGCCGAGACGGCCATGAGCCAGGCCGACCCCACTCGCAAGGGATATGTTTTGATGGTCGCGGTTGCGGTGGTCTCCGGCGTGCTTTCAGCATTCACCAACATTGCCTTGGCCTATGGCGGTGACATCATGACGAAATCAGTTCAAGCGGGAGCGGCACCGCACTGGGCGCCCTTTGCCGTCTGGCCCATCGTCCTTTTGGGAGGTTCGGTCGTTAATCTTGCTTACGCGGTCTTCTCATTGTCGCGAAATGATGCGTGGAAATCCTTCAAAGGAGGACTGCGAGAGATTCTGAACCCGGTGCTGGGGGGATGCATGTGGATGGGCGGCATCGCCCTTTACAGCAGTGCAACAACCTATTTGGGAGTTCTGGGAGTATCGATCGGGTTTGCTCTGTTTACGATTATTCTGATACTCTGCGGCCAGTTTGCGGGACTTTTTACCGGCGAATGGCGCGAGATACCTCGCAGGATTTACAGACGGTTCGCAGTCGGCATCGCGTTACTGCTTGTCGCCATTGTGACTTTCGGAGCCGCGAATCAGTATTCGATCTGAAGATGATGACGTTGGGAAGGGAGAACGGCCGATGAACATGTTCGATCTTACCGGCAAGAAAGCGCTGGTTACCGGCGTGGGCCGCCGCACAGGAATCGGGCAGGCACTGGCGCAGGCCCTGAAAGAGTTCGGAGCGGAGGTGGTGATTACCTCGCGTTCCACCGGCTGCATGGAGATCGCCAAAGAGGATGGCTTCTTCCCCATTCAAGCCGATCTGACCAACCGAAGCGAGTTGAAGCGCGCATTCAACGAAGCCGTCGAAAAATTAGGCACGCTCGACATTCTCATCAACAATCATGCTACGGGAAAACGGCAGATCACCGTGGATGTTCCCATGGACGTCTGGGATCTGATCATCGAGACGAACCTGTCATCCATATTCCAACTGTGCCAATTGGCGGGGCAAATTATGCTGCCGAAAGGCCACGGTAAAATTATCAACATGGCTTCGATGTCCACCTTCATCGGGATTGCGGAGACGACCGCCTATACCGCCGCCAAGGGAGGCATCGGGCAGCTCACCAAGGTGCTGGCGAGCGAGTGGTCAAGCCGCGGGGTGAACGTGAATGCCATCGCGCCGGGCCTGATCGAAACGGAAATGACCGGTGGCCTGAAGAAAGATCCTGCGCGCCGCGAGTATTTTATGTCCAGGATTCCGGTCGGGCGTCCCGGCAAACCGGAGGATTTAAAGGGAGCGGCGGTGTTTCTGGCCTCGCACGCTTCGGACTACGTGCACGGGGCAATTCTGAATGTGGACGGCGCCTGGCTGGCGCGATAATCCTTTGAGGGGCCAGCCGCCGTAAAGCCTCGGGGGGGCGGCGCTAAATGTTGAACCCTCTGTGGCGAACTACACTCGATAGGCTGAGCCTCGAGTGAACCTCGATATTGGCGAAGAGATGAGTCAGGAGCAACCCATGAGCGATCAGGGAAAATTGGCAGGAAAAAAAGCGCTGGTGACCGGTTCGGGCACGGGCATTGGGCGGGAAATCGCCTTGGAATTCGGACGCCAGGGGGCGGACGTGGTGCTGCATTATGGGCATAGCGCCGTCGGCGCCGAGTCTGCCGCGAAAGAGATTCAGGCCATGGGCCGGAGAGCCACCGCCCTGAAGGCGAATTTTGAAAGCGCGGCGGAGGCGGTGGGACTCGCGCGTCGCGCCATTGAATTCCTGGGCGGCATCGATTGCCTCGTGAACAACTCGGGCATCACCATGAATAAGCCCTTCCTCAAAGTGACGCCGGAGCAATACGACACGCTCATGAATGTCAATTTTCGTTCGCCGTTCTTCATCGCCCAGGCGGTAGTGGAAAACATGCTGAGCCGTGGAGGCGGAGCGATCTGCAATCTGACCTCGATCCACGGCCTCATTGGCGCGCCGGAGCACTCCGTCTATGCCGCTACCAAGGGCGCGATCATCGCCTACACCCGCACCCTGGGCGTCGAGTTGGCGCACAAAGGGATTCATGTAAACGCCATCGCGCCGGGATGGATCAACGTTGAAAACCATGCCAAGGCCGTTCCCGGATTTACCGAAAAGAACGCGATTGAGGCGGCACGAAACGCCGTGCCCGCGGGCCGGTTCGGCTTGCCTCTGGATGTCGCCAAATTGGCGGTGTTTCTGTGTTCAGATGACGCGGGATTTATCGTGGGTCAGACGCTTGTGGTGGATGGCGGCACCGTTTCCCTCATGTCCCTGATCTCCGATTTCCGCAATGAGTCCGCGGCGCGATTTGGCATCGGCTACGTGCCGGGGGTTTGACCCTTGCAGGTGTTGTAGTGCGGGTGTCTGCGCCAGCCTGCGAAAATGTTAGAATGTGGTGGTCGTCCCCGACGACCCCAAAACATCGGGTGAGAATCCCCAAGCATGCTGATACCAGGAACACGCCGCAGCGATCGCGTCACCACTTCCCTTCGACTCTTTGTCTCCGGAAAAGATGTGCATGGAAGCGTCTTCGCCGGAGAGTGCCGCTCGGCGGT
>JASHTO010000085.1 GCA_030040515.1 Terriglobia bacterium | reverse complement strand
GGCTCGTAGCGCTGCCCGGCGATGATTTTCCCGTAGTTCTCGTAAATCGGCGACTGAAAGAACGTGCCGGCCATGACCTCCAGAAACATCGCGGGGTCAACCCCGGATTTTCGCAAAAGAGCGAAGGATTCACCCAGGGCTTCGAGCATGGACGCAATTAGGAAATTGCCTGCCAGTTTGAAAGTATTGGCGGCCGTCGGATCACGGCCCAGCACAACGAGCTTCCGGCCGATGGCCTCGAGTGCGGGGCGGCAACGATCGATTGCTTCCGATACGCCGGCGGCGATCACCAGCAGACGCGCGGTTTGCGCGGCCTCCGGCCGGCCAAACACCGGGGCAGCGACAAAATGCTGCCCGCGTTGCTGATGCGCCCCGGCAAGCCGGCGCGAAAGACCGACACTAATGGTGCCGTGGGAAATGTGCACCCCGCCGCGCGGCAGGCCCTTCAGAACTCCCTCGTTGCCGAACACCAGGGCCTCCACGGCCGCGTCGTCCGCCAGCATTGTGGCGACGATTCCCGAGGAACACGCCGCCGCCGGTGTTTCCGCCAGGGTTGCTCCCAGACTCTGCAAAGCTTCCGCGCGGCTGCGCGTGCGGTTATAGACTTTGAGGGCGTGACCCGCCTTCAGCAAATTGCGCGCCATCGGTTCGCCCATTCCACCCAAGCCAATGAATCCCATTTCCATGTTGTGCGCTCCATTCCCGAGCGTAAACAATCTATCACCAATTTCGCAAAAGCATTGGCGGCGCCCGTGTTGCAAACTTCGCTCCCGGTTTCCAGTGGAACGCTCAGCATTTCGTGCATTTGTCCCACCCGCGGATTTGTGCACCTGTGCATCTACTTTCCTGATGCGTTATTGAGGTAGAATAAAAATCTCGACTCAGGAATGAAGCCAGCGATTTAGATTCCGGGTCAAAAACAGAAATGTATCGTGCAAGGCCAATGGAAATCGGGTCAAAGAAAATTTCGAGAAAATGGCAAGCCGCTTGTGGCGTTCTGGCCATGGCGGCAGTCAGTTTGGGAATGGGGCCGCGTTGCGGACTCGCCCAACAAGCAACGCCCCCTGCCGCGCCCGCTGCGGAAGCGTCTCCGCAGCACCCCAATCAGGTCGCGCAAGCACCGAAGCCAATTCAGGCCCGGGTTGAACTGGTCAACGTTCCCCTGACGGTCCTGAACAAGCAGGGAATGCCGGTCATCGATATGAACCAGGGTGAATTCCGGGTGTTTGAAGACGGGGTGGAACAGAAAATCACCCACTTCGAACGCGAGACCAGCACGCCCCTGCGCGTGGGTTTGATCCTCGACACCAGCAATACCGCACGCCGTCAACTTTCATATGAAAAGGATGCGGGAGTTGAATTCGTTTATCAGGTGCTGCGGAACGGCGGGACAAAAAACCAGATCTTCCTCCAGACGTTTGACGCTTCCAGCTCCATCATCCAAGACTTTACCAATGACCCGGATATGCTCCAGGACAAAATACAAAATCTGAGATCAGGCGGAGGCAAAGCCCTTTACGACGCCATCTATTCTGCTTGCCTCACAAAGATGAGCAGAAGCGGTTTGCCGGAAGACGTGCGGCGAGTTCTGGTGGTATTAAGCGACGGCCTGGACGTGCAAAGCCAGCACACGCTGGCTCAGGCTGTTTCCATGGCACAAATGACGGAGACCATGGTCTACACGGTTGGCACGGCTGCCTATGGGTATGATAATCCCGGAGACAAATTGCTGGATGACCTTTCCGCGCAAACCGGCGGATATCCCTCATTCCCGCTCCGGGAATCGCCGGGTACCGACCTCGAAACGGGTTATCTTTCGCATGGGCAGATTGGCGATAGCTCTCAAAACAAGGGCCTGGGGGCGGAGACCGGAAGGTTTTCTGCGGAGCGATTGGTCAATCTGGCGGACGCGTTGCAGGTGATTGGCCGCGATCTGGACGAAGAATATACGATTGGCTACAAGCCCATCCGCGACAGTCTGGACGGAACCTACCGGTCGATTAAAGTCGTGACCTCCCGCCGGGGAGGTTATTTGCGTTGGAAGCCCGGATATTTTGCCAATGCGTCGCCTGCATCGGAATGAAAGTCCTGGTGGAAATTCGCCATTTCCCAATAATTGCGGGCCGCATGCAGGAGGCCCCAATCCCTCTGAAAGGAATGCTCCCGTGAGTGACGCTCTCGCCCTTCTGCCCCACCTTCGTGACCTGCGGATGATTGACCTCAGTCAAACGCTGGAAGAGCACATGCCGCACTTTCCCACGCACGCGATGTTCTTCCACAACCTCTGGAGCGCCCCGGAGCGCGGAGGCCGCTCGCTCCATTACCTGCTGGTGATGCATGAGCACAACGGGACGCACGTCGATGCTCCCGCGCACTTTCTGAGCAATGCTCCGGCGGATGCCCATGTGACCATCGAGCGCGTACCCCTCGGCAAACTCATGGGCCGAGGAGTGCACATCGATTGCCGCGGCACGCAAGCGGGCCAATATGTTTCCAAAGGATATATCCGCGAGTGGGAGGATCGTCACGGCTCGCTTCAGCCGGGCGATATTGTGCTGTTTGATTTTGGCTGGTCGGCAAAATGGGCATTGCGTCCCAAGCATCAACCCTATGTTGAAAACTGGCCGGGCATCGGCATGGATGCGGCAGAATATCTGCTTTCGAAGCAGGCGGCGGCGCTGGGCGTGGACACACTTTCGCCCGATCCGCCGGAAGCGCTGCGCGCGCGGCCCATACACTCCGTAGTTCTGGAAAAGCAGATGTTGATTATCGAGAATCTGTGCAATCTGGACCAGCTTCCGAATTTCTTCATCTTCATGGCATTTCCGCTCAAGATTCGCGAAGGCTCCGGCTCGCCCGTCCGTGCGGTAGCGCTGGTATGAAATTGCCGAGCCGATTGTTTTGAGGTGATCGTCCTCCGAGGTTGGCTATGAGCGAACGGCTGGGCGTAAAGGCAAAAGCAGAGTAAAAATTGATCCCAAGAAATACGCCAATGCGAGGACGGCAAAAGCATATCGGAAGTCACCCGTCCGATGGAAGACATATCCCACGGCCTGCGGGCCGAAGTAACCTCCCAGATTGCCGAGTGCATTGATCAATCCCATCGCCGAGCCGGAAACCGATCGCGGCAGAGTTTCGGTTGGAATCGCCCAGAAGGGACCCAGCATTCCGTAGGATCCCGCGCCCACTAATGAAATGGCCACAAAACCCCATAACGGGGCACGGCTCATGAGAAGAATGCAGAGCAACATGCAGACGCCGCTCCAGCCCAAGCCAAATGCCACGTGGCTGCGCCGCTCGTGCTTTTTGTCGGAGTGGCGCGAGAGCAGAACCATCCCGACCGCCGCAACCGCATACGGCACTATGTAGAGCAGGCTTACCGTCTGAATGCTCAGTTGCCCGGCTTTCGCGAGCACCGTGGGAAGCCAGAAGGTTAAGCCGTAATTCCCCAGCGTCGACATAAAATAAATCCCGATCATCATCAGCACCGCAGGCTTCACCAATGTTCGCAGGAACGACGT
>JASHTO010000084.1 GCA_030040515.1 Terriglobia bacterium | reverse complement strand
TCAGCTCGCAGTTGTGGGATTACAGCGTTTTGAAAATGAACCAGCTCGGGTTCTTTGACGAGATCAAGAAAGAGGATTATGACATCAAGCAGAACGAAAAGGACAAGACGGTCGACATCCTGGTGAAGGTCAAGGAGAAGGGGAAGAACTCCATCGGATTTTCCGGCGGCATCAGCGGACTTGCCGGCAACTTTGTGGGCCTCAACTACGCCACCAACAACTTCCTGGGATTGGGCTCGACCCTGAGCCTCGGCGTCCAGTGGGGAACTTTCCAGAAGCTTTACTCCTTCGGCTTCACCCAGCCTTATTTCCTGGATAAGCCCATTACCGCCGGATTCACGGTATTCAAGAGCGATTTCAACTACAACCAGATCCGGCAGATCGCGGTTTACAGCGGAATCAACCCTTCGCTGCTGGCGCAATCTCAATACGGGAAGTATTACGGCCAGAATTTCACGCAGGATTCCGACGGGTTTACCCTGTTTGCCTCCTATCCCTTGCGGCGAAGCTTCGCGCGCGTCGGCCTGACCTACAGCTTCCAGCGCAGCAGCTTGACGGCCTTCAGTTCGGCGTCTGAGGCTTATTTCGAAGCCATCAACTTCACCGGATTGACAGGTCCCAACGCCCTCACGGGGATCATTACCAGCCAGATCATGCCCACGTACCTGTATAGTACGGTGAATAGCACCTGGACGCCCACGAAGGGCAAATATCTTTACGCGGCGATTGCCTACTCGGGAAGCGCCATCGGCGGGAACGTGAACACGATCCGGCCGGTCGTGGAGATCAAATATTTCAAGCCGGTCAGAAACGTTCGCTCCGACTACCCCACCGCCATCGGGATGCGTTTCCTGGTTTCGAGCATCATCGGTTATGGCGGACGCGTTGTTCCGCCCTTCTCCCGCTTCTACATGGGGGGTGAGGAAGACATCCGCGGATTCGATATCCGCACCGTCAGTCCCGTGGCGTTTTACCCCACGGTGGTTTCCGTGTGCAACCGGAATAACAATGGCCAGCCGATTACGGCAACCGGGGCAACCGGAAGCAGCACGAGCTCCTGCGGGTCCTCCACAAGCTTCCCCATCTATTCTCCGATTTTCCCCGGCGGCGATACCGAGGGTATCTTCAACTTCGAATATCGTTTCCCCATCGTCGGTTCGACGGTCAATATGGCCTTCTTTTCCGACACGGGCACGGACTTCATTTTGTGGCCGAACCAGCTCCAGCTTGCTCCCGGGTCGCTGAGCACGATTGAGGCGAACTATCCCTATTTCCCGATTCCCCGAGAGCTCAAGCCTGTGGCCACCACCAATTTCCAGCCGCGCAGCTCCGTGGGGGCCGACGTTCAGATCCTCCTGCCGGTGGTGAATGCGCCGCTGCACATTTTCTATGGCTACAATGTCCTGCGCGTGGACGAGGTGATTACGCCACCGCAAAATCTGCCTCCGGAAACGCTGTTTCCCAACGAGCTGACTTATATTGATGCTTTGAAAAACTTCCTTCCCTTCCGCCTGAAGGAGCGCTCCGGCCGGGTTGGGTTTACCGTGCAACGAACTTTTTAGGCTACGGGAAAATGAGTTAGAATATGCACTCGACCTCGGTAATCCATTTCCAGAAGGAGTTTGAATGAAGAATCGATTGACAGCTTTCGTCATGTTCCTTGCCCTGTGCGGGTTCCCCCTCCCCGCGCGCGCCCAGGGAAAAATCGGCGTCATCAACATGAACCTGGCGATTGCCAGCACGGCAGAGGGAAAGAAGGCCATCGAGGACTTGAAGGCAAAATACGCCCCCCGGCAGCAGGAATTGGAGCGATTGCAGTCGGAAATCCAAAGCACCCAGGACCAGTTGAGTAAAGGCACATCGAGCGACGATGACCAGCGCCGGTTGTCGAGGGAGTTAGAGGAGAAGCAGAGGAACTTCAAGCGCTGGAGCGATGATGCGCAGAGTGACTTTGCCTCCGACCGTGATGATGCGGTTCGCCGCCTGGGGCAAAAAATGGTGGCCCTGATCGGCGATTATGCCCAGAAAAACGGCTTCTCGCTGGTCATTGATGAGGTTCAGGTTCCCATCTATTTCGCGGCGAAGCAGATTGACATTACGGCGGATATGATTAAACTCTACGACCAGACGAACCCAGTGGCGGCAGGTGCTCCGGCTAAATCCCCATCCACCGCGCCCGCCGCCGGCACGAAGCATCGTTAAAAGGAGTAGGAATGAAGAACCGATGGATTGTATTCACCGCGCTGCTCGTCGTATGGGCAGCCCCCCTCGATCTGCGTGCGCAGACTGCCGCCTCCACGGGGAGCAAAGTGGGGCTTATCAATATCCAGGCGGCGATCGCCAATACAGAAGAAGGCAAGAAGGCCCTGTCCGACTTGCAGGCCAAGTATCAGCCCCGCCAGAAGGACCTGCAAGGTGAACAGGCGCAAATTCAAAGTATTCAGGACCAACTCTCCAAACAGGCCAACACGCTGAGCGATGAGGAACAGGCGCGGCTGAACCGCGAGTCGGAAGAAAAGCAGAAGCAATTGAAGCGTGATATGGAAGATGCCCAGGCCGACTTTTCCCACGACCGCGACGAAGCCATCAATCGAATCGGGCAGAAGATGGTGCAGGTCATCAACAATTACGCCGAGCAGAATGGCTTCTCCCTGGTGATCGACGATGCCCAGATTCCCATCTATTTCGCAGCAAAAGACCTGGATATCACGGCGGAAATCGTGAAGCGGTATGACGCAGCGAATCCTGTTGTGGGCGTGGCGCCTGCCAAGCCCGCTGCTCCCGCGCCCGCCGTGCCCAAGCCCAAGCAATGATCAGCCTCGTGGCTGGAGTTTGGAGTGCGGCGGCTTGCAGCCGCTTTTCTCCACGACCAACTTGCTGGCCGGAATTGAGCGTGGGCGCGAGCAAGCTCGCGGACCAAAGAGCGGTAGCAAGCTACCACACTCCAAAGCAGTGCGACTTCCATGTACCCTTGGCTCAGGGCCGGCCCAGGGGCTCGGCGTGAATCGTGACTTTGGATATTTGCGGGAACGCCTGACGGAATTTGAATTCCAGGGTTTCCGTAATGTCGTGCACCCGGGCGATGGGCAGGTCGGGGTCGAGCGTGCAATGCATCCGCACCACCACGTTGCCGCCCACCTGGAGCGCTTCCACCGAATGGCAATCCAGCACGCCCGCAGTTTCGCGGGCCAGTTCCTCGAGCTCGCGCTCCACCGTGGATGGGTCCAGCCGCGCCGCGTTGCCGCTTTCCACTGCCGCCAGCAGAGGCTCCAGGTGCACGTTGACCTCGTTAATTTCCGGGAGGTTCGCCTTAATCTCCCCCTCGAGCTGCGACGAGCGGTCGTGTGCCTCCGCCAGCTTTAATTGGGGATCGACTTCCAGGTCCAGGTGGACGTTCACCCGCCCGTTCACTTCGTAGGCGGTCACTTCATGAACCTGAAAATTTCCGCGGTGCGCCACCGCCCGGATTTTCCCCACCAGGTCCTGCGAGGAAGGTTCCCGCGGGGTTGTGTGGATCACCACGTCTGCCGTGGGAAACAGCCGGTGGACCTCGCCTTCCACCATGTGGGCCACGGATTCGGCGTGTTCGAGTGAAATGTTGTCGGCGAGCGTCAGACGCAAATCCACGAACAGGCGGCTGCCGCTCTCCCGCGTGCGAATGCGGTCGAGGCTGAGCACTCCGGAAACGCGGGAAACGCTTTCCGCAATCAGCTTGCTGGTGCCCGTGGGTGCGGCGTCCACCAGGGCGTCAACCGTTTTCTTCCCCAGGCGCAGGCTGATGTACACAATGATTCCTGCCACCACCAGCGCCGCCAGGGAATCGGCCGCTTGCAACCAGGGCAGCCCGCCCTGCTCGGAAACATAAACCAGGATCAATCCCAGAATCACCACGGTGGAGCTGTAAACGTCCGTGGAAAAGTGCAAGGCGTCGGCTTCGAGTGCCTGGCTGTTGTATTTTCGCGCCACCCGGAAGAGCGCCCGCGAGCGGAAGGTATCGAGGGTGACGGAAACAAACATCACTCCGAAGGCCCACAGGCTGGGTTCCACGTGAACGGTGTGAAAGAAGAGCCGGCGGACGGCTTCCCAAACAATCCATCCGCACGTCAGGATGAGCAGGCCGGTTTCAATGAACGCCGAAAGGTGCTCAACCTTGCCGTGCCCGAAGGGATGGTCAAGGTCCGCGGGCTTGTCCGACACGCGCACGGAGATGTATGTGATGGCCGCCGCCACCAAGTCGAGCCCCGAGTGCAGGGCCTCCGACAGAATTCCCAGGCTGCCCGTGTAAATTCCCACAGATGCTTTGAGCACGGTAAGCAGTACCGCCGCTCCCATCGAGTTGAGGGCAACCGCCCGCTTCTCCCGGCTGTATTCGTTCATTGTTGTTGGCGCGGGATTAGTAGGCATTCGCTTAAGTGAGGTGATGGCCGGATCGGGTGAAAGATCGGGCGGGCATGTCCTTACCATCAGTCATTGTGTAGCGGGTCAGCTTGAATTCCGTAGGGGCAGGGCTTGTCCCTGCCCTTCGGTCCAGCGACATCGGGCAGGGCACCCGCGAGGGTTGCCCCTACGCCGAAATTCAAATTGACCCACTATCAGTCATTGAGATCGTCCAAAGCTGCCTGGAGTTCCGCCTGGGCGTGCTGATTTCCCTGGCGGCCGGCGACTTTCACTCCCTCCGCCAGCACCTTGCGGGCCTCATCCAGCCGCCCCTGTTTCGCCAGCAAGATTCCCGCCTGATAATACGTGGCTTGGTAGTCGGGGTGATGCCGGAGCAGGTACTCGAAGTGGCCCCAGGCGCTTGCGGGCTCGCTCGAGGCCAGCTCCATCGCCAGGCCGTACCGGGCAAAAGTGTTGTCCGGGTTCGCGCGCACCGTCTCTTCCAGAAACTCGCGCCGGGTTTTTTCAGCTTCAGGAGCCATCGCGCCCGTCCTTGCCCGCCGGGTGTGCGGATTTGGGATTCCGGTTGCAACGCCCCAATCGCTCGCTTAGTATATGCGGGCGAATGGGGCAAGGCAAACGAATCGGGCGTTGTTGCTGTAGCGGCGCTCTATGACCCGTCGCCCGAAGACGGCTTTAGGTCGCAGGGCGAGCGCCGAATCGCTGGGGCGAGGCGTCGAAGTGAAAAATAAACAATCTCACGCCAAGACGCGAAGTCACGTAGATATCCTTTGATTGCTTAGCGATGCTTTGCATCTTTGCGTGAGGTGTATATCTTCACCGCTCCGCCGCCTCGCCCTTACGGCGGTCGTAGACCGCCGCTACAGATCTTCGGACTGAAATTTGGCGAAAAAAAACAAACTCGCCGGCAGGACGGTGGCGGAATCCGCCACCGAAATGGTGGAGATCGTCTTGCCCAACGATGCCAACCCTCTGGGCAATATTCTGGGCGGCCGCGTGATGCACCTGATCGATATTGCCGGAGGCATTGCGGCATTCCGTCACGCGCGTTCGCCGGTGGTCACCGTGGCGGTCGACCACCTCGATTTCCTTTATCCGATTCGGGTGGGTGAATTAGTCGTTTTGCGTGCCTGCATCACCCGCGCGTTTCGGACTTCGCTCGAAGCGGAAGTCAAAGTGTACCGGGAGGATATCCTGGCGGGATTGAGGCAACAGACGAGTTCGGCATTCGTAACTTACGTGGCGCTTGACCCTGCCGGGAAACCGCGGGAAATTCCGCCGCTCATTCCCCGCACGCCGGAGGAAAAGCGGCGGTATCGCGAGGCGCTGGGAAGGCGCCGGCACCGCCTGGCTCTTGCCGCCCGGACCCACCGCCGCTACGCGGAAATGCAATAGGCCGAGCGCTATCTTGAACTCGGAGGTCGAGAGATGAAAATCAAACGCAACAAGACCTTCTCCGGCACACCCTGGGAACCCAAAGTGGGTTACGCCCGTGCCGTTCAGGTGGGCGATGTTGTGCACGTCTCTGGAACCACCGGCACCGGGCCGGGCGGAAAGATCACCGCTCCCGGCGATATGTACGCGCAGACCGTGCAGACCATTCGCAACATCGAAAGCGCCCTCCAGCGGCTGGGCCTGGGCCTCGAGCACGTCGTCCGCACGCGCATCTACGTAACTCAGATCGACCGCTGGGAGGAGGTCGCGCGCGCCCACGTGGAATTCTTCGGCCAGGTCCACCCCGCCACCAGCATGATCGGCGTCGCGCGCCTCGTCGATCCCGAAATGCTGGTGGAAATAGAAGCCGAAGCCGTGGCCTGAGGTCCCGCATGGGCTACACGCGCAGGAAGATTTTCTGCCGGTAGAGGAAATACAGGAACAGCCACATGGTGAAGACCACGCTGCAACTCCACACTAGCGGTTGGAAAGTTCCGAACAGCGGCAGCAGGCCGTGGATAAAAACGTTGGTGATGATGCCGAAATGGAAGAACCGATCCACCAGGTAAATGGTGATGGCGTTCATGCCGATGACTTTGAAGAAGAACGACCAGCGCTGCCAGCCTTTCACGTCGATGATCCAATAGAACAGCGCGAGCAGCAGCAGGCTCCAACCGCCCGCCCAGAGCACAAAGGTGCTCGTCCAGACATTTTTGATGATGGGAAAGTTGAAGCTCCACAACCAGGCGACGAACAAGCTCACCACGCCCGCTGCCGCCAAGCCCTGCGCCTTCTGCGTGGGACTGAATTTTGCGGAGCGCAGCCAGTGGCCCGCCATCACCCCCATCAGGCAGGTGGAGATGGGAGTGAAGGAGGACAGCAGGCCTTCATTATCGCCGCCCGGGTAACAGCAGTATTTGAAAGGAATAATTAGGTGGTCGAGATAGCCCGCCAGATTGTGCTCCGCGGTAAGCGTACCGGCGGGGAATCCCGGGAAGGGAACCAGCTTGATCACCAGCCAGTAGACGATTAGAATGCTGCCCGCCACAATCGCCTGGCCGCGAACGCCGAACCACATCACCACCAGCGCGGCAAAAAGGTAAGCGATCGCGATCCTTTGCAGCACGCCGGGAATACGCAGGTTGTGAATGTCGAAATCGAGCAGGCGGTTATAAATCAGGCCGAAGAGGAACAGCAGCAGGAAGCGCTGGACAATGTGGCGGTAAATGTGTTTGCGGTCCGCCCCCTCTTCCTTGCGCCGCGTGAGCGAAAACGGCAGCACCGCGCCCACGACGAAAACGAAGAGAGGGAAAATCAGATCGTAGAGATGAAAACCCGCCCAGGGCACGTGTTCGAATTGCACGCGCAGTTCGTGCGTGACCGCGCCGGGCCACACCTTGTAGATGGCGTGAATAATGGTTTCGCCGCCGGCAATCCAGAACATGTCGAATCCACGTAGCGCGTCAATGGAGGCGACGCGTTTCTGCATGAAGGATGAAGGTTGCGTTCCCTTTTCGACAAGCGTTTCTACTTTGGTGGTCGTGGCCATATGCGACCTCACTGATCCCAACTGCGACATTATCTACGATTCACCGGGGCGGGGGAAGCGGAAGTGTGGATTGCAGGGCGACTTGAATTATAATCGAAGGGGCAGTTTCGACCCTGGAAGGGCAGCGTCTCAGTTTGAATTTTGTAGCGGCGGTCTATCAACCGCCGTAAGGGCTTGCCATGGTTCGTCGCCCGAAGACGGCTTTGGGTCGCAGGACGAAAGCTTTGGGCCACAGGATGGCAAGCCCCTACCATTCGACGCTCATCGAGCGCCGCTATACCTCCCATAGTGGGAAGGTACGTTCTTTGGAGCCGACCCTAAATTTCAAGCTGAGACACCACTCCCAGAAGGGCAGTATCATTATCAGCGCAAAGAAGATTTCTTGGGCAGAGGTATTCGGGGTGTTCCTGACGGCCGGTTGGCAAACAGGGGCGGCGGCCGGTCCGGCGCTTACGATGACGGAGATCGGATGAATCACAATGACAAAAAAGCGGAGCCGATGTTCCTGCCCGGCGTGGAAAACAACGCGCAGGCCGGCGGGCGGGGCGACCTGATTCGACAAATGCGCGAGGCAGGCAGGGAATATCCGCTCATCTGGCACATGTTCGCGTTCAAGCCGGAGGCGACTGGGCATCTGGGGGCCTTCACGCAGGAGATCATGCGCGGCGACTGCCCGCTCAGCTCTGGAATGCGCGAATTGATTGCCGCCTTCACCTCCGCGGGCAACCACTGCCTGTTTTGAATGAAATATCACGCCGCGGTCGCGGCGGAATTGCTGGGCAGCGAAGAATTGGTGCGCGGCGCGATCGAGAATCTTGAGACGTCCGCGCTCGCTGAAAAAGACAAAACTCTGCTCCGGTTCGTGACGAAGGTGAACCACCGCGCGTGGGAAATCACCGCAGAGGATATGAAGCCATTGTACGCCGCGGGCTGGAACGACGAAGCGATTTATTACGCCCTGACGGTGTGCGCCCTTTTCAATTTCTACAACCGCTGGATCGACGCCAGCGGTGTGCACCCTATGTCCGAGGAAGCGCATCGGGAATTCGGCAAACGAACCGCCCAGCATGGCTATAACCCCAAGTGACCAACTGTCCTTCAACCTCGGCGAATCCGACCGCCGATACTACGGCTGGCGCGTGGTGGTGGCGGCTTGCCTGGGCGTGATGGTGGGGTTCGGCTCGCTGTTCGTCTACACCTTCGGAGTTTTTCTGAAGCCGCTGAGCGCGGAGTTTGGGTGGACGCGTGAAGCCATCTCGCGCGGCTTCGGTTTGGCCGCTCTGATGGTGGCCATCTGCTCCCCTTCCATTGGGCAGGCGCTTGACCGCTACGGTCCGCGACGAATCATTCTCCCCTGCATGACGGTTTTTGGATGCGGTATCGCCTCACTGGCTCTGCTTCGCCCCCATTTGTGGCAGTTTTACGCAACGTGCATTCTAGTGGGAGCGGTGGGGAACGGCGCGGCGCACCTGGCGTATTCGCGCGCCATCTCCACCTGGTTTTGGAAGCGCCTGGGCCTGGCCCTGGCGTTGGTAATGGCGGGAGCGGGGCTGGGCGCCATGATCCTTCCCGTTCTGGCGCAAGCGGTCATCGGCCGGGCGGGTTGGCGCACGGCGTATTTGGTCCTGGGAAGCTTGTCATTGCTGGTGGGGCTGCCGCTCACCGGGCGCTACGTGCGCGAACGCGCGCCGGTGAGTGCGTCTGCGGGACCTGTGCCGGCCACGGGAATGAAGTGGCAAGAAGGTCTGCGGACATTCCATTTCTGGATTATTGTCGTTGTTCTCTTTGTGAGCTCGGTCAGCATGAACGGCTCGATTACACACCTCTCGGCTCTGCTTACGGACCGGGGTGTGACTGCCGGCGGCGCGGCGCTCAGCGTCTCGTTGTTGGGCGGGTCGAGCCTTGCCGGGCGATTCTCGGTGGGCTGGGTGCTGGACCGGTATTTCGGTGCCCGCATAGCCTTCGTCGTTTACCTGCTGACCGCGGGCGGAATTCTGCTGCTCGCTCGGGCGGATCATCTGCTCACGGGCTGCCTGGCCGCGGGGCTGATTGGTGTAGGGGCAGGCGGCGAGGCGGACATCACGCCCTACCTTTTGACCCGCTATTTCGGATTGCACGCCTTCTCCACGCTCTATGGCATAACCTGGACGTTTTACGCAATAGCCGGCGCTTTGGGCCCGGTGATTTTGGGCCGGGCGTTCGATTCCACCGGATCGTATACTTCGCTGCTGACGCTGCTCGCCGCCGCGCTCGCCCTGGCCAGCGGGTTGATGCTGCTACTGCCGCGCTACGATGAGGTTTCAAACCAAGTTGGTCCCATTCGAGGTGAGCCATGAAAAAACCCCTGGCTTTAATCCTATTTGTCTTTGCGGTCACGCGCCCGATTCCGGCGCAAACGGAACCCCTTGGGTCTGGCGGCCGGGTACAGGAACCGGAAAATCACGCCATCGTGGTCGCGCGATTGATGCGCTATCACGATTCGGGCGAATACGAGTGGGGAATTCGTGAGGTGGCCAACGCCGCCCGCGATTACCTTGGGGCGCGCGTCAAGAGCGCATCGCCGCAGGACAGGCTGGCGGCGGTATTCGATATCGATGAGACCTCTCTCTCGAATTGGCAGGCCATGGCGGATTGCGGGTTCTGCGCGTACTCGGTTGAGACCAAGCTGTATTCGCTTGCCCACGATCCGGCAATCACACCGGTGCTGGAGCTTTACAACGACGCCAGGTCGAAGGGGGTCGCCGTTTTCTTTCTGACCGGATGCCCCAACGCCCAGCGCGAGGTGACGACGGAGAATCTGAGAGAAGCGGGTTATAAGGATTGGGTTGAGTTGATCATGCGCCCGGACGGTGACCAATCACCGGCCCGCCTCTTCAAGCCCCAGGAACGCCAGAAGATCGAAGACAAGGGGTATCACATCATCCTGAATATCGGCGACCAGGCCAGCGACTTGGCGGGATGCTGCGCGGAGCGCACCTTCAAGCTGCCCAATCCGTTTTATCTGGTGCAGTGAGGCTGATTGCCTTGACCGAATGCGCGAGACGCAGCGCTCAAATCGAAGTGCGGCACGAGGGAAACTACCAGGAGCGCTTGCGCGCGGGGCGGCGAGACTCGCGATAGGCTTCAAGGTCCTGATCGGACAAGGTGGTGCGGCGCGGCAGAGGGTTTTCGGCGGTTTCGAGGGGCAAAGCCTTTTGCAATTTCTGGTAGCACAGCCCCGCGGCATCCTGAAACGGCAATTGCTTTTCAGCGAAGGCGCGGTTCGAAATCGTAAAGATGAATTCGCGGTCTTCCGCCTGTTTATCGATGACCTTGTAAGTATAATCCCGGCCATGCGCTTTCAGTTGAAATCCTACGTATTGAATTTGCATTACATATTCCTCCCGGGGAGTTTGAGGTGACTGCCCGCGCGCTTGCGGCATAACCTGACGCGGGCAGTTCGAGAATGGTTGAGGGTTTCTTAGACCTTCTTGACGCTCTCGGCTTGCAGACCTTTGGGACCCTTGGTGACGGCGAACTCCACCGCTTCGCCCTCGGCGAGAGATCGATAGCCTTCCATTTGAATGGCGGAGTGATGGACGAAAACGTCATCTCCCGAAGCGCGCTGGATGAACCCATAGCCCTTCGAGTTGTTGAACCACTTCACGACGCCTTGTTCTCTTTCCATATTGTTTCTGTGTTCCTTTGCAATTTGAAGATTAACTTGTTTCGGTCTCGCAACCGTTCCCCCAAAGACGACAAAAGCCGCAAAACCACTTGATTTTGCGGCCTTCTGTGAAACTGGTGTTCGGTCACAAAAACTGATCAAGCTTCTTTATTGTATACTCAGGTTGGTTATTTTGCAATCCTAAAATGGCTGCCCAACAGGCGTCCCGCCCGAGGTGGCACGGCTATCCGCAGGTGTGGAAAATGAACAATCTCACGCAAGGGTGCAAAGTCACGTCGACATCCTTTTGATTGCTGAGCGATGCTTTGCGCCTTGGCGTCTTTGCGTGAGGTGTTTTTCGGATATTTTCACATGATCTATCGTGCTTCGGCAAACTCAACTGGTCAATGTCCCCTGAGGATTTGTGCGACTCGCGGGAACAGGGCAGCGGCTTGTTGGGTTTGCGCGTCACCGCGGGTAGCGACTTCCTCACCGCGGTCCAATCCATAAACCAGATTAACGAGCTCCACCTTGATGCGAATTTTCAAAATGCCCTGATCGCTTGACCAAAACTCGTCTGGAACGCGGACGCCGTTGCCTTCCAGCGATTGCTTGAAATCTTCGAGCATTTCGGGCGGAACATCGAACGGCTCTGCCAGCCTTCCGTGGGAGGAGAGGTAGGATTCCGCGTAGCTCGTCACGTATCCGCGTTGGGTGACGAACCCCAGCCACGGATCATCGACGCGGCCGGGAATTTCGACATCGGGAGTGATGCCGCCTCCAATCCCCACGGGCCGCCCATCATCCGTGTGAAACGCGCCGGCAGCGGGCGTGGCCGGGTCGGCGCCGGAGGATGACTTCGCCGCATCGGACTTAGTCGCGGCGGAAGGAG
This sequence comes from Terriglobia bacterium, assembly GCA_030040515.1. Classification (GTDB taxonomy): domain Bacteria; phylum Acidobacteriota; class Terriglobia; order UBA7540; family UBA7540; genus Bog-366. The sequence goes on along the minus strand of JASHTO010000084.1, from coordinate 13,347 downwards.
AGAGCGATGCGAAAGTCAGCGCCGTGCCGGCAAGCGGCCGCTGGATGGATCGTCCGCTGGGCGTGAAGTACTGGCCGGCGGTGAGCGCGAGTCCGGTTTCCTCCGGAAGCTCCATCACGGACTGGATGACGCCTTTGCCATAGGTCGGCTGGCCGGCGATCACGGCGCGGTCATGATCCTGGAGGGCGGCGGCCAGGACTTCCGCGGCGCTGGCGGTTTCACCATTCACCAGCACCACCATCGGCTGGTCATAATGCCGGGGCATGGTGGCGGCGTGATAGTCCTTTTCAGGCATGGCGCGGCCGCGGGTGGATAGAACCATGACGTTGGGTTTGAGAAAAAGGCTGGCGACGGCGGCGGCGGATTCCACGATGCCGCCGTGATTATCGCGAAGATCGAGCAGGATACCTTTCAAGCGCGGTGGGTCCATGCGATCGAGCGCCGCGGCGACCTCCTCCGAGGTTTTTTCCTCGAAGCTCGCAATGTGCAGATAGGCGATTCCCGGCGACCACAAGAAAGATTTGTCCACCGTGGGCAAGGCAACGGTGGCGGGGCGTAGGTTGAAATCCTCCGGCACAAGGCGGCCGGGATGAATCACTCCCAGGCGCACGGGATGGGAGCGCGAGCTCTTCAGCAGGTCGATCAACTCCTGGAATTCCAGCCGGTCGATGCGCACGCCGTTGATGGAAACAATTTCATCGCCCGGAGCGAGGCCGGCGCGAAAGGAGGGCGAGCCCCGCGCGGTCTGGAGGATGAGGATTTTACCCACCGAGACGTAGAGAATCGAGCCGAAACCCACCGATTCACCACGCGCCTGCTCCTGCATCAGCTCGAACTGGTCGCGGTCAAGAAACGCGCAGAATGGGTCGAGGGCGGAAAGCATGCCGCGCACCCCTCCGTCGAATATGGCGTGGTCCGGGTCGATGGGCTCCACATAGTTCTGCTCGATGGCGCTGTAAAGAGCGGTGAACCTGGCTGCCTGCGCTGCAACGTCATCGGGTGGGGCAGGAGGGGTCTGCGAGTACAGCCCGGGGACAGCGGGAAATAGCAGCGCAGCCAAAGGAGCAATGCGCAATATGGACTTCAAAAACGTCAGGATATCCTCCGCAGTAATTATAGCTCAGATGCAAGCCCCGCAAGGCGGCGTCGGGCAATTTGTCGCTGGATCGAGGTTGCGGATTTACTGCCATGCCTTTGGCGGTAAAATAGCACCTATGATAATTTTCGCCACGCCCTTATTGGGACGAGGAAATCCTAAGGAGCTTTCATAATGGAGAAAGAGAGAAATGTGTCGCGCCGGGGCTTTTTAAAAACCGCGGCATCCGTGGGCGCCTCATCTCTTGCCGGAGCGGGTGCGCCCGCGATTCTCAGCGCGCAGAGTTCCAGCAATCCCGTGCGCTATGGATTTATCGGCACGGGCACAGAAGGCTGCACGCTTCTCAAATTTCTCGCCACCCTGCCGGAAGGGCAATGCATCGCCACCTGCGACATCTATCCTCCCAATCTCAAAAAGGGCGTGGAGACCATCGGGTCTCATCCAGAAACTTACATCGAGTACGAGAAAATGCTCGACCGGCAAGACATGGACGCGGTGCTCATTGCCACTCCTTTGAATCTGCACGCGAAGATGGTGGTGGATTCGCTCAACGCCGGCAAGCACGTGTTCGTCGAGAAGACGATGTACTTCCGGGAAGACGAAGGCGAAATGATCCGCAAGGCCCTGGAGGCGAATCCCAAGCTGGTGTTGCAAGTGGGATTGCAGCGGCGCTCGAGCGTGCTGTATCAGGTGGCGATGGAAATGATTCGCAAGGGCGCGCTGGGCAAAGTGATGTTTGTGCGCGCGCAGTGGCATCGCAACAACAACTGGCGCCGGCCCGTGCCCGACCCCAAATACGAGCGCCTGATCAACTGGCGCATGTACAAGGAGTATTCCGGCGGCCTGCTGGCGGAGCTCGCCTCCCACCAGATCGACGTGGCGAATTGGGCTTTTGATTCTGAGCCCGTTTCCGTCTATGCAACGGGCGGGATCGACTACTGGAAAGACGGCCGCGAGACTTGCGACAACGTCGAGGCGGTCTATGAGTATCCCGGGGGGAGGAAACTGGTTTGGAGTTCGATTCTTTGCAACGCTCACCTCGACTTCAGCGAACAGATTATGGGTGATCGTGGGACGCTCATCATCAGCGCGCTCCAGAATTGTATGTTCTACCGTGAAGATGCGCCCAAAGTGTCCGCGGGAAATGGCCAGGAAAATTGGTGGGCGGGCGCGACCGTAACCAACACTGCGCCGCAGCAGGGAATTCCGGTATTTCCCGATCCGGTTGCGGCCGGCCAGCTCGGATTCGTGGGCCGCGAGGTGACTTTCGCCAAACACTGGCTTGCCTCTATGGGAATCTATGATTATGAAGAGCAGCATGACCCGTATTGGAGCGAGCTGCGCAATTTCCTGCTCAGCGTCCGCAACGCCACACCCGCCATCGCGCCCTTTGAATTGGGGATGATGGACGCGCAGGGCGTTATCTATGGGAATAGATCGATTGATACGGGGCAGCGCGTCTATTGGCCGGCGAAAGAACCCGACTCAAAGAAGATCTGAGATGTAAATGGTAAGAGACAAAAGGCGAAGTATGAAGGTTGAAGTATGAAGGATGAATGGGGTCCGCACGCTGAACTTCATCCTTCAGCTTTCATACTTCAGCCTTCGCTCCTTTACGAACGACGTACCATTACTCCTTTGGTCCCGCCCGCAAAACCCGCACCCGCGTTAAGGCTATTGCTCCCCCTGATTTTTTTCACCCTCTTGACCAGCGCGGCGCCTGCCGCTTCCCCTTATCCCTTATCCCGGGCCGACGGCCCTCCCGTCCGTTACGAAGCCTCGCATCAAGCCATGGGAACGATTTATACCGTGGTTGCTTATGGCCGCGACCCGGCATTTCTCTCCGAGGTTGTGGGAGAGGCTTTCGATGAGATCGACCGGCTGGACGCGCAGATGAGCAACTATAAACCGGACAGCGAACTCTCCGCCATCAATCGCGACGCCGCGCAACGCGATGTGACCGTCTCACCAAACCTCTTCCAGTTAATTCAGTATTCGCTCAGTGCGAGCGCGGAATCGGGCGGAGACTTTGACATCACGGTGGGTCCGCTCATGAAGCTGTGGGGTTTTTTCCGCGGGCAAGGCCGCCTGCCTGTCGCTTCCGAAATTGCAAAAGTTGAGAAGACGATTGGCTACCAGCACGTCCATCTGGACGCCGCGCGCCGCACGATTCGATTTGATGAGTCCGGCGTGGAGCTTGACTTGGGGGGAATCGGCAAAGGCTACGCCGTCGATCAAGCCGTCGAGATTCTGCGCTCGAACGGCGTCGCTGCGGCGCTGGTTTCAAGCGGCGGAAGCAGTATTTATGCGCTGGGCTCTCCGCCCGGCGAGCGTGGATGGAAAATCACCGTGCGCGATCCCTTTCGCCAGTACAAGGCGGCTGACGTATTGCGCCTTCGGAACTTCGCCCTCTCAACTTCCGGGAATTACGAAAAGTTTTTCGAAATCGACGGAAAGATATATTGCCACATCATGGACCCGCACACGGGTTGGCCGGTGCAGGGGATGCTCTCAACGGTCGCGGCTGTGCCCACGGGGGTGGAGACGGAAGCACTGACCAAGATTTTCTTTGTGGGCGGCGTCGAAAAGTCGCGGCGATATCTGGCCACTCACCCCAACGCCATTGGAATTCTGTATCAGACCGGAAACCAGCCGCAGACCTACAAGCGTACTGTTCTGAGGTCGCAATCCTTCCAAATTCCCCAGGAAAGCATTGCTGAGTTCGAGCAATAGGGGGCAGCACGCACTGAATTAAACGCTCGAATACTTTCTGCAAAGCTCTTTGACCTGATTGATGATCTTGGGAACGCCGGTCATGGCATCTTCGCTGCCTTCGTACTCGACGGACATGAAGCCCTGGTAGCCGCCGTTGGCGAACAATTTCCAAATGCGCTCCAAGTCAAGTTCCTGGGGATTTTTGCCGCCGGTCATTGATTTGATGTGTGCATGTGTGGCGTAGGGAACCAGTGCTTCTATTTGCGGATAAGGATCGCCGTCAAAGTGGCTGATGTCGAGATTGCAGCCGGCGTAGGGGCTATCGACGCGCTTGAGGATGGCGAGGATGTTGGAGGCGCGTGCGGTGATTCCGCCATGGCTCTCAATACCGAGCGTGATGCCCTTCTGCGCGGAGTAGTCGCATCCTTGCTTCATGGTTTCGGCCGTCCACTCGACGGCTTGCTCGTCCGTGGAGCCTTCGGGGATCTTGCCGCCGAAAACGCGCAGGTGCGATGCGCCGAGCAACTCCGTCGCGTCCACCCACTTCTTGATCTCCTCCACCTGCTCGGCTCGCTTGGCGGGATCAGGCTGGCACATCTCGGTGCGAATGGCTGCGCCGGAAAAGGGAATGCCGTGTTTGAAGGCGAGGTGACGCAGGCTGTGAAGGTATTCCGGCTCAGTTGACTTCAGCCAGTAGGTGGTGATGTCAACGCCGTCGATTTCAAGGTCGATGGCTTTGAGGATAAACTCTTCCATGGTCATTTTGCCGGGTTGCAAATAGGCGCGATAGGAGTAGGCGCAGCAGCCGGTGAGAAGCCGTGGGCGCTTGTCCGTTGACTCCGGCGGGCGCGCGGTGGCGCGCGGCATGCCGGCCAGCGATCCGGCGGCGGCAATTCCCGCGGCCTGCAAGAAACTCCGGCGGGGCATTGGATTTTTCATGGAAACTCCTTATCTCGTCAGCCTGCTGATTTCCGCAATCATTTTACATAGGCGATTCGCGTAAAGTAAAGATTCACCACGGAGATCACGGAGGTTCATAGAGAAAAAACCTCTGTGTCTCTGTGCACTCTGTGGTGAGCTTTGGTTTTTTGACCTTTGGGAAACCGGCCGGATTATCGTAGGATAGCGATTCTTCGTCATGGATTCGAAGGGGGGGATGGCGTGCGCAAAGATTTATCCGCGGCGTGGAAGATAAGGCATCGGCGCTGGTTGAGATTTGTTCAGGCCAACATCAAGGCGATGGAAAGCGGGAAGAGAATTGGAGTTGGCCCTTCTGTGAAGCCGCTTGTGGCGCCGGCGGTGAAGCCCCGAAAAGCTCTACCCCTCAAAGTGGTGATTTGCGCCCCTCACCCGGATGATGAGGCTCTAATCGGCGCGCTGGCGCTGCGCCTGCGGCAGGAATGCGGCGCGCACGTCACGGATTGCGCGATCACGCTGGGGAGCATCGTCGGCCAGCGTCCGCGGCGTCTCCGCGAGTTGAAATCGGCTTGCACGGCGCTGGGGTTTGCGCTGGTTGTCGCTAATTCTCCAGAAGGATTTGACCAGGTCAATCTTCTGAACAGGAAGAATCATCCCGGCGAGTGGGCGGCCAAGGTGCGCGCGCTCAGCACCATCTTCGACCAGGGAAATCCCGATGTGGTTTTCGCTCCGCACGCCGATGACTTCAATACCTCGCATATCGGGACGCATCATCTGGCGGTAGAAGCCCTGGGCGATTATCAACAGCGCACCGGCCGCGGTCCTATTCCGTTTATCGAGACGGAATTCTGGCATGAGAACTCGCGGCCGAATCTGATGGTGGGAATCTCACCGCGCGATGAGGCGAAACTTATCATGGCAACGGCGGAACATGGCGGCGAGGTGCGGCGGAATGCCTATCACCTGCGCCATCCCGCCCGCCTGATTGAGAATGTTCGTCTCGGGGCGGAGGTGGTGGGCGGCCAGGGCGGAGCGGCGCCGGATTTCCCCTTTGCGGAACTTTATCGCGTAGTCTTTATGTCCGGCGGCAAGCTGCGGGAGCCGCATCCCGGCGGACGCATTATCAGCCCGAAGGAAAGGATTGATTGGCCGGAGTTTGTGGAGAGTTTTCGGCCTGCGGGCGAAATATGAGCCCGGAATCTATTGCCTTTAGACTTTCGACCGTTGACATCCGACGGTCAACTATTGGCAGGAGGCACAAGTGGGGAAAAATTCAATTGGCTCAAAACTGTGGTTGATTGCAGACAGTTATTTGCCCGACCGCAGTACGGGGGATTTAGTCAGTCACGAGTCGGCGTGTGTCCTAAATGTAAGCCGCCGGCCCGCCAAGCTGAAGTTCACGGTCTACTTTGAAGATCGCGAGCCGCTGACGGGTCTGGAGGCCGAATGCCCGGCCCAGCGCACCTACCACGTTCCGCTGAAAAGCCTGAAGAACAAGAATGGCGAAACGATTCCGCTCGCCAAGCCCATGGCGCTGGTCATTGAAAGCAACGTCAAGGTGGTGGTGCAGCATACACGGCTGGATACTTCGCAGCCGGCGCTGGCGCTGATGACCACGATGGGATACGAAGGATAAATTCTGAATTATGAAGTATGAAGGCTATATAGGGCAGCCGCTGGGTTCTGGGTAGATTTATGGAGGGGCAGTGTTTGCTTGCAGGGTTCGGGTGGAGGTGGCAGGCTCGGAGGAGCCGCCTGACTTCTAACTCCTGCATTTCGCTCACGGCTCATTGATGATTTTAATCGCCAGCATGACCTTATCGTCCATGTGGGTGCCGCCCTTGGAGAACTTGTTCACGTCGTCGCAAATCTTCAGGACGATTTCGCGCGCTTTGTTTTCCTGCGCCTCGTTCACGCTTTTCACGACGCGGTCCATTCCAAACTCTTCGCTTTGCACATCCATGGCTTCGGTAATCCCGTCGGTGCAGAGCAGGAGAATATCCCCGGGCTGGAATTTCACGTGCCCGCGGTCGAACTGCACGTTTTCGAAGAGGCCGATGACCATTCCGCCTTCCACAAGCTGAATGGGATCGGCGCCGGGGCGGAAAATGACGGGCGGAACGTGGCCGCAATTAATGTAATGGATGGCCTTGCGGCGCGTGTCGATCAGCCCCATGAACATGGTCATGTATTTTTCGCCGCGCGTGTCGTGCAGAATCATCTTGTTGACGGACTCGGCGATGTCATTGAGCGAGTGGAGGTGCAGCACCAGGGCGCGCAAGGTGGCCTGGAGGTTTGACATCACCATGGCGGAGCTGATGCCCTTGCCTTCCACGTCGGCGATGACCACCAGCAGTGTATTCGGCCCGAGGCTGAGGAAGTCGTAGTAATCGCCGCCCACTTCAAAGCACGGTTCGTTCATCACCGCGATGTCGAAGCCGGGAATCACCGGCGTGGTCTCGGGCAGCAGGCTGTGCTGGATGCCGCGGGCGAGCGCCATTTCGCGTTCCAGGCGTTCTTTCTCCAGTAAGTCGTGGTGAAGCTGCGCATTCTCAAGGCTCATGGCCATTTGGCCGGAGAGCGTCAGCAGCACGTCGGTATCCTCGTCGGTGAAGCTGCCCGTAGATTTGTTCAGCAGTTGCAGCGTGGCGACGATACGCGCCGAAGTGTTGCGAATGGGCAGCGTCAGCATGTTGCGGGTGCGGAATCCCGTGCGCTTATCGACCTCGGGGTCGAAGCGATGGTCGGCGTAGGCGTCGGGAATGTTGACAATTTCACCCGTCAGAGCGACGTGGCCCGCGATGCCGCGCCCGCGAGGAAGGCGGATTTCCTGCTTCTCCATTCCCTGCGCGATCAGCGACCAGATTTCATCGGTCTTTTCATCCACCAGGAACAGAGTACCGCGCTCGGCCTTGGTCAGCGTCTTGGCCACTTCCAGAACTTTTGCGAGGAGTTCGGAGAGGTCAAGGGTGGAGTTGAACATCTTGCTGGCCTCAACCATGAGGTGCAGGCGCTCCAGGTTGTGGCGCAGGCCGGTGATGATATCCGCATCACGCAGAGCCACGGCGGCTAGGCGCGCGTGCAAGCGGATGAGTGAGAGCCTCGCCTCATCGGGCGGCTTTGTGGCGCTCACCAACAGCACGCCGGAAGCTTTTGGGCCGTTGAGGAGCGGGTAGGCGCTCAGGTAGGAGAAATGATGCTGCTCCGCCCAGTGACTTAACTCATCGCCTTGCTGCGCTGGTCCGTCAAGAATCTGCGGCGACTGAGTTTGTGCGGCCTTTCCGAGGAAGGAATGGTCGGCGGGTACCTTGCGGAGAGAGGGGGGGAAAGCCGGCCCGCCGGCGGAAGCGGCAAGCGCAAGGTCCGATTGGCCGTTCACCCGCCAGATACCTGCGGCGGACATGGCACAACGGTTCACCAGACGGGCGACGATTCCCTCCATCAGGCCCTGGGGTTCGGGGACGGTGGAGAAATCACTGGACAGCTCGTCAATTTCCTTGATCAGGTCCATTGCTGATCTTTCCCCAGCGGTCTCGACAATCCAAACGGTCTCACCGGGACGCGAGACAGGTCTCAACCTTTGTGGGAATCAGGCCAAACGCGCGGAAGGGCAGTATATAGCTTCTGCCCTTCAGGTGCAAAACGATTTGTGGAGCCCGGCAGGATGTATTGCGGCTTTCGGGCGCAACTGCTGTGTGCGGCCCTTGCCCTTCAAATCCTGAATTAGGGGCCGGGAGCTTGAGGTCGCCTCGACCAAGTCCGGATTTCAACTCGAGTCGCAATCTGGACGAGCGTCTACTTGCAACGCCAGCCATCCCCGTCTTTGATTCTAAAAATCTTATTGAAAAAGGAAGGAGGAAGTGGATAATTCGGAGAGCCCCGGACTACCCACTTCCCCAGGTAGTCAATAGAATAGAGTTACTAGATTAGATGTAGCAGTGGCTGTGAAGGTTGCACAAATTTGTTTGCAGCCGCCTTAAAAAAACTTCCGTCCGCGGGGGCGGAATTTCCGGGCCGGAAGGGTTGTTCTCAGCTAACGATAGGCAACATTCCACATTGTGGAGCGTGTGCGCCGTCAGCACGCGATTTCCACCAGACAGGTATATCACATTATGAGCTATATTGTTGCACCCTTTGAGGTAAGTTCACTGGCGCTGACGGAACCTGCCAAGGTGCGGTTCGTTCACTTATACCCGGCCATCGCCACCCGGCACAGCGACACCATCGACTGCGTGTTTCGGGTCAACGGCCAAACCGCCACGGTGTCGATTTCGTGCCCGGCGCTCACCGAATTGCGTGAGAAGGAAAAAAAGTATCTCAGCGACCAGCAGATCGCAGAAATCGCCGCCCTTCACCTGCGTCGCACCCTTGAACACGGTTACGATGCGACGCAGGCTGAGCTTTACATCAACAACACCCAGCTTCGCGCGCTGGGGAAGGAATTGAATTATCTCTAGCGGCCTTTTGATCCTCCCTTGTGCGTTTCGCCTCCGGAATGTGAGGAGTGCGATTCACTCGAGTGGCCGGACGAAGAGCTGTGAGTCGAAGTGGAATGGCCTCGCTCAGAACTCTGCCCCGTTGAACGGTTCCCGTAGTTATGCGCCTGGGGTGAGTTCGAACGAGCGGTCATAACCGGGTGGGAGCCCCCACGGTTTTCCGGGTGGGCGGAAGCTGGGCTGGAACTGTGGAAATTCTCCGATCTGCTGCTGCCCATTGCTCCCGGCCGGCCATGATTCGCGGAAACGTATTGCGCGCGGTCATTGTGCGCGGCCATTTCGTGGCTCCGCTGCACGCCGGTGGCTTCAATGTGACGGTCGTGCTCGACGGCAAGCTCACCCGCTGTGGGACGAGCCACGATGCCGCCCCGCCCGCCGTTGTAACTCACCCGACTGGCCACGCGATTCATGGGTACGGCGTGGTAATAGACATGGGCGAAGTGCCCGGGCCCGAGGTTAACGACTGCCCGGTTGTAGAAGAAGGCCCCGCCTCGCCATTCGCCACCCACAAATCCCACCCCGGGATAGCCGAAGCCGTAGTTAATTCCACCGTAAAATCCAATATGCGGTCCCCAATAGCCGGCGTGAAACACAAATGCGGCTCCGCTCCATCCCCAGTAGCCGGGCGTCCACAACAATCCCGCTGCCGGGGGCATCACCCACACGCCGGGAACCCAAAAGTAGCCGCGGATGGGGTCGTAGTTCCAATACCCGGGGGTCCAGAAATATCCCGGACCCGGGCAGACCGGCTGCGTATATACCGGAATCGGCGGAGGCGCTACCCCGACGGAAATTCCGATGGCGACCGAGGCGGCCCGGGACGGTGCGGGCACACCCAAGAGCGCCACAGCGACCAGCCCGAGCATTAATGCGCCGGGGATCATTTTTCCTGCCAATCGCCGTTCTCTCTTTGAGCCAGATGAAATGAAAGTATATTTTTTCATGGCTTTTCCTCTTCTAGGGTTGAACTAACCCCTCTGTTCGATTTGATGCATCCTTTCTCGAAACCGTTATCGATTCTCCGGTCCAAGCACATTCCGGGATCGCCAACTACCTGTGACCCACTGGCCCCCACTCCGGGGCATAGACCTGCCACACCGCAATTGCCAGGCCGAATTCCCCAACCGTCCTGTATCTATATGAAAATACGTGATATACAGACGTACTGGGGGCCTTGGACAAGCTGCGAGTTAGATCCCTGAAAGGGTAAATCTTACATGCTGAAAGTGGAAGTGACAGGGAGTTTCGGTGTGGGTACGGTTTGCCGCAGAGGCGGCTCTACGCCGCCATTAGGCCCGTCGGCTGACGGATGAATTAGAGGGCTACAAAAAGTGCACCACGGCAGGGCTTTTCGTGCCATTGGAGGCGAGGGCAAGAATGGTTATTCCAAGTTCTGAAGCGAGGCCAACCCTTCTTTATGATTTGTGGATTTTGGCGTGCCAATTCCAGGCGCTGCGGATAATGGTTTCAACGTCGGAGCGCTCGGGTTTCCAACCCAGAGTTCTTCCGGCCAGGCTTGCATCTGCCACGAGAACCGGAGGGTCGCCGGCGCGGCGGGGCCCCTCGCGGAAGGGCACACCTCGAGATGATATTTTGGCCGCCACGTTGATAACCTCGCGTACGGAATTACCCTGACCGGTTCCGAGGTTCAGGGCCCGGCTCTCACCGCCTTGCACCAGGTAATCGAGAGCGCGCACGTGAGCATCCGCCAGATCCGTCACGTGGATGTAGTCGCGAATTGCCGTGCCGTCCGGAGTTGGGTAATCGGTGCCGTAGATTTCCACAGGCGGCCGCTTGCCGAGCGCGGCTTGCACGACAAGCGGTATTAAATGTGTTTCCGGGTCGTGGCACTCGCCCAGATCGCCATCCGGGTCCGCTCCGGCCGCGTTGAAATATCGCAATGCGACCCATTTAATTCCGTAGGCGTTCCCGTACCATTGCAGAGCGCGCTCCATCGCTAGCTTGGTTTCGCCGTAGGGATTCACCGGCTCCTTGGAGTGGCTCTCCGGTATCGGAACCTGCTTCGGGTCGCCGTAGACCGCCGCCGAAGAGGAAAAAACGATGCGCTGCACGTCGGCCGTCTGCAGGGCGTCCAGCAGATTCAGGGTGTTGACGATGTTGTTCCAATAGTATTTTCGCGGGTTGCGCACCGATTCGCCCACCAGCAGGCTTGCGGCAAAGTGCAGCACGGCCCCCACGCGCTCATTTTCCAGGAATTGCGGGAGCATTTGCGTGGCCGCCAGGTCCCATTCCAAGAGCTTGCCCCACTTCACCGCCCAGCGATGCCCGGAGCTGAAATTGTCCAGCACCAAAGGTTCGTGCCCAGCCTTCGCCAACGCCTTGGCGGTGTGACTGCCGATGTAACCCGCTCCGCCTGTTACCAGAACCTTCACGAAGATTTCTCCGGTCCGAGATTGCACAGCATTGTGGCACGGCCATCCTGGCCGTGTCCTGCACGGGCAGGATGCCCGTGCCACGACGGATCAGGCACCAGACACTACCTTACATCGCTTCTCGTTGATTGTATCCACAAACCAAGATTTAACGGCGGACAAATCCAGCAGGGTTAGGATCGAAAAAAAACAGTCCCGACAAGATGTGCTTTGGCGAGCATGGGACCGCCGCTATAATTGACACTTCCACGCAACCCACGTAGCATGAGCAAGAGAAGATGATTGGCAAAACGGTTTCGCACTACAAAATTCTCGAAAAGCTGGGCGGCGGCGGGATGGGAGTGGTGTACAAAGCCGAGGACACCACGCTCGGGCGCTTCGTGGCGCTCAAGTTTCTTCCGGATAAACTGGCCAAAGACCCGCAAGCGCTCGAACGCTTTCAGCGCGAAGCGCGCGCGGCGTCTGCGCTCGACCATCCCAACATCTGCACCATCTTCGAAATCAGCGAACACGAAGGCGAGCCCTTCATCGCCATGCAGTACCTGGAAGGGCAGACGCTGAAGCACCGCATCGAGTCGAAGCCCTTCAAGCTCGACACGCTGCTCGACCTGGCGATTCAGATTTCGGACGCTCTGGACGCCGCGCACGCCAAGAACATTGTGCACCGCGACATCAAGCCCGCCAACATCTTCGTCACCCAGCGCGGCCAGGCGAAAATTCTGGATTTTGGCCTGGCGAAGCTCGGACCTTCCGGTCGTCGCGCTGCCGGGCCCAACCTTTCCACCATGAACACCGCCGGAGTGCGCGAAGAATTCGTCACCAGTCCGGGCGTGACCATGGGCACGGTGGCGTACATGTCGCCCGAGCAGGTGCGCGGTGAGGAACTCGACGCGCGCACGGACATCTTCTCGCTCGGCTTGGTGCTCTACGAGATGGCCACCGGCGCGCCCGCCTTCAGCGGCAACACTTCTGGAGTGATTCAAGAAGCGATTTTGAACCGCACGCCCGTCTCGCCTTTGCGCCTGAACCCGGAACTGCCGCCCAAGCTGGAAGAGATCATCACGAAGGCGCTCGAAAAGGAACTTGACCTGCGCTACCAAAACGCCGCCGACCTGCGAACCGACCTGAAGCGGCTGAAGCGCGACACGGACTCGGGACGCTCAGCCGCCCGCATGCCGGTGGCGGAGCCAGTTGCGTCAATCCCTGCGCAGCAGAGCCAGCCTTGCGTAGAAGCGGCCACGCCGCCTGCCCCACCGTCATCAGCGGGCGGAAGCGCTGCGGTAGTGAGCGGGCCGTCTTCCGCTGTTCCAACACCCAGTGCGCCTCTGGCGAGCGGTCCGAGTGCGGTTGCGCCGGCGCCGAGTGGCCCGAGCGCAGTCATACCCGCGGAAAGCCCAACATCCGCCTCAGGGCCGGCGATTCCTTCGGCCATCGCTCCCCCCACATCCCGACGTTTTGCAAACATCCTTCCCATCGCCGCGGGATTGATTTTGGTGGTGGCTCTGGGTGGATACTTCGCGTGGCGCCATGCCGCCCATCCCAAGCCGGCGGGAGCCCAGGAATCGCTTGCTGTACTCTATTTCTCGAATCTTTCGCAGGACCCATCGCTTGACTGGCTGAACCGCGGCCTGACGGAGATGCTGACCACCAACCTCGCGCAGGTGAAGGGTTTGGAAGTTCTCTCCACCGAGCGCATTCTGGCGGAAGTGCAGCGCATGGGGATGAAGCA
>JASHTO010000083.1 GCA_030040515.1 Terriglobia bacterium | reverse complement strand
GGTCAATTGCTTTGCGATCCTTCACGCGCGTGACGTCATCGGGTTCATAGTGGTTCATGTCGCTCGAGGCAACGATCATCACCGAGCCGCTTGACTTCTTCAGCGCTTCGGCGATTCCATGCCCGAGCGCTTCCAAAACCGGATAGCGGCTCACGCCGATGGCAATGGGTACAAAGGTGAAGTTCTCCACGTGCCGCTGCAAGAAGGGTAGTTGGACTTCAATGGCGTGCTCATCCTCATGCGCTCGGCTGTCTTCCTCAAGCAGGTGGCAGGAATGTTGAAGAAGTGCCGAGAGGTCGGAATTGATGGCGGCGGCGCCCAGCGGCGTTAGCCACTCGCCTTTGGACATGATCGCCAGCGGGACGCCACGACCCGTGTGGTTTGGACAGAGAATAATGTAGGCCGCACGCGCGGGAAGCCGCTGAAATACCGCGCCCGCCACGGGCCCCGAATACATGTAACCCGCGTGAGGGACCATGCAGCCGAAGACGGAGTCGTCTTTGCGCGCGGCCTCCGTTTCAGTTGCGAGGTATTGATCGATCTGGCGTGTTAAAACATCGGGTTTGGCGGGATAAAAACGCCCCGCGACGGCCGGGTGTCGGACGAAAGGTTGGTGCATGCGGGAATCGTAAGCGCCTCAAGTGCGAGAGTCAAGCGGGCCACAAAGGCAAAAACTTCAGCCTTCATCCTTCTGTCGATTTCGCCTTGCTGGTGGGCGCTGCCTCAGGCATATACATGTGGAATTCTCCCGGCAGGTGGGTGTGCTCGAACTGTATCGTGGTGTGATGTATTCCGAATTCATGTGCCAGCACTTCGCTGATCTGGTGGCAGATTCGCTCGCTCTCGGAAGTAGGCATATCCAAAATGTGTACATGGCAGGAAAGGGCATGGGAGTGCGAGCCCAGGCTCCAGATGTGCACGTCATGAACCTCACGAACTCCCGGAACGCCGAGCATGGCGGCTGCAACGCGTTCCAGGCTCATACCTTTGGGCAGGCTTTCCAGCAGAATGTTGGTGGAGTCGGTGATGATGTCTACGGCCGACCATAAAATCAGCCCGGAGATCAGAAATCCCAGAGCGGGGTCGATGATCGTATGGCCCGTCTTACGGATCAGTTCCGCCCCGACGATGATGGCCACGTTGGAAAGCGCGTCGCCCAAGTTGTGGATGAACACAGCGCGCAAGTTCAGGTCGCTGCGTTCGCTCGCCAGCCCCCACGAGATCCCGCCGTTCACCACCAGCGCGATGAATCCCACCACCAGCATCGCTCCCGAACCCACCGGCTCCGGATGAACGATGCGTTCGTACCCCTCAATGCAGAGGTAAACTGCCACCGCCACCAGCAGCAGGGCGTTCACGAACGCCACCAGCACTCCTGCCCGCTGGTATCCGAAAGTCTTGTGATGGTCGGGAGGCCGGCGCTCAAAATACAGGGCAATCCAGGAGAGAATGAGCGATGGAACGTCCGTGAGGTTGTGCCATCCATCGCTCACCAGGGCAAGACTGTGTGACAGCCGCCCCACCGCGAGTTCTGTGGCCACGAGTGCAAATGTCACGACCAGTGCGATCTTTACCACCCAGGTCGCGGCCGCCCCATGATGGTGATGGTCGTGGTGTGAGTGCACGATGGTTAGACCAGCTTGGCCGTCAAACTGATTTGCGCGCCCGCCAGCACTTTCGATACCGGGCAGCCTTTCTTCGCGTCATCGGCAAATTTCGCAAAGGCCGCGGCGTCGATGCCGGGAATTTGCGCTTCGGTGTTCAGGTCAATGCGCGTGATGCCAAAGCCCTCGCCGACTTTTTCCAAATGGACGGTGGCTGTGGTATGAATGCGCGTGGGAGTAAAACCTCCCTTGCCCAATCCTGCGGAGAGGGCCATGGAAAAGCACCCGGCGTGCGCCGCGGCAATCAACTCCTCCGGATTGGTGCCCTTGCCGCTTTCAAACCGCGAGGCAAATGAATATGGCCCTTCGTAAGCGCCGCTGCCGAGTTTCATCGTCCCCTTGCCTTCACGTAAATTGCCCTTCCATTCCGCTTCTGAGGTGCGTGCTGCCATGCTGTTGTGCTCCTTCAATGAGATGTTGAGTCGCTGCTCCAATGGGAGGAAACCACGACGCGCCCGAATGTGCTGGCGCATTTCAGGCCGTCATCGTAGGGTTCGACCCAAGTCACCCAGTATAACACCTATGGCGCAAGCATGGCGCAGCAGCGATATCGGTAGTGTAGCAGTTTGAATGGTGGAGACGACACCTCACAACGGAGCCCTTCGAATTTGGCCGTAGCGGCGCTCGATGAGCGTCGAATTGTACGGCTTGTCCGTTCGTGGAACCTTGCGCGAAGCCGGCCCGAGAGTTGCTTGCCAGGGAATTCCGTCTTTTGGGGGATGGCCTTCGGCGGCTCACCTTCGATATTGTTCGTCGCTGACGTGTTCCATCCATTCCACCACTTTGCCGTCCTTTCTCTCCTGAATGGCGATGTGGGTCATGGCCACGGCCGGTGCGGCTCCGTGCCAATGCTTCTCCTGGGGCGCGAACCACACCACATCGCCGGGCCGGACCTCCTCGATCGGGCCGCCCCAACGCTGCGCCCAGCCGCAGCCGGAAGTGATGATCAGGGTTTGACCGAGCGGATGCGTATGCCAGGCCGTGCGGGCGCCGGGCTCAAATGTGACATTGGCAACTTGAACCAGCGCGGGGTCGGGCGACTGAAACAGCGGGTCGATCCGCACCGTTCCGGTGAACCAGTCTGACGGCCCCTTTGCGGAAGCTTTCGAGCCAACTCGCATAATTTCCATGTCGTGTGTCTCCTCTTCGACAATCGGTTGTATGACTGTCCCCTTTGATTACAAGCGAGCCCCGAGCCAGTAAAGCGAACCACAAAGCCGGTGGTTTGCGCTAGGGGCTATTTCGCAAACCGATATGTCAACTCCGGTCCTTCGTCGCCTTCGTAGGCAAGTTGGGCAACGAGTAGAGCGAAGGGTTCGGTGTAACGCGCGACCCGCAGAGGTCCGGCGTCCACCGGCTCGAAGCCCACGTCGCGAATCAAACCTGCGGCCACCCGTTTGACGCTCTCATCGTCGCCGCAGTACACCAGGCTCGGCCGCGGGGCTTTGCGCTTTGCTTCGTAGACTCCAAAAAGCACTTCGCTGGGCACGGTGTTGAAGGCGCTGACAACTCCGGCTTTCGGAACGATTTTGGCAAGTTCTTCTGCCTCTGAAGAATTATTGGCGATGATGAATCTTGTGTTGCCCGCATCCATCGGCAAAGAGCAAGTGATGATCGCCTTGCCGGACAAATTCCCAACTTGCTTCAGCACATCGTCGATCCGCGACCAGTGGACGGCCAGAAACGGTGTCGGCGTCCTGAGAGGCTTCGCGCGGCGTACCGGCACGTGCCTTGGGCGCACGCCAGCTTTTCAAGCTTAACCCTGCTGCGCGCGTAGCTATACGGAACGACATAAGTGTTTGCATATTTGGTTGTAGCGGCGGTCTATGACCGCCGGTCGGCGCTCGCCCTGCGACCCAAAGCCGTCTTCTGGCGACGGGTCGTAGAGCGCCGCTACAATTTATGTCGCTCTGTATAAATACCACCTCATGTCCGGTTCTCGCAGAGATTGTGCCGAGCTCGGCGCCCATCAATCCCGATCCCAAAATGCCAATTCGCATACCCTTCCTCCATTCAGATTCCCCTGTTCTTCGAGCCTCGGAATGATCTCTGCTTTAGGTTCCCGCCATCAGAGCGAGTATTCGCATAGGAGCGCAGCGACAGGCTGGCGGGAATGACCAAGGACTCCGCTTTCAGGCCGAGCGAGAGCGCATGCTTGTTGAAGGTCTGGATGCGGCGAGCGCCGTTTTTGATGCCGGGTACGAAAGCCCAAGCCAATTCAATCGCCAGTAGAAACCCTTCTTCCGCCCACCCTCGATTCGCGACGTCAAAGTGCGGCGGCTCGCGGGCTCCGGTGCGGTTAGCGACTGACAAGCACACACGAATCCATGCTATCCTGGGGGGCCGGTGACTCGGAAAAATCCGAGACCCGCGTTGATCACCGCCAGCAGACCAGCTTGAGTTCGGTCATCTCTTCGATGACAAACTGCGGGCCTTCGCGGCCGATGCCGCTCTTCTTCACGCCGCCGTAAGGCATATGGTCGGCGCGATATGCCGGCACATCGTTGATCATGACGCCGCCCACGTGCAATTGGCGCGCGGTATCGAAGGCCTTGGCGATGTCGCGCGTGCAGATGCCCGCTTGCAGACCGTAGTCGCTGGCATTGATGGCTTTGATAGCCTCGGGCAAATTCTTGTAAGTATGCACGGCCACCACGGGGCCGAACGCTTCGCGGCAACAGAGCTCCATATCCGGCGCGACGTTGGTAAGGATGGTGGGCTCCAGCGTGGAGTTTTTCCGCTTGCCTCCGGTCAGCACCTTGGCCCCGCCCGATCGCGCGTGGTCAATCCACTCCTCCACTCGTTTCGCCTCGCCTAATGTAATAAGCGACGAGATCTCTGTCGTGTCCTCGAAGGGATGCCCGATCTTGAGCTTCCGCGTGGCGGCGACAAAGCGCTCGGTGAAGGTCTTCTCAATCGACTCGTGCACGTGAATGTTCTGGACGGAGATGCAAACCTGGCCGGAATGCGAGAAGCTTCCTACCACGCAGCGGGGAATGAGCATGTCGAGGTCGCAGTCGGGCTCAAGAATCACCGAGGAATTCGAGCCCAGCTCCAGGGTGACGCGGCGCAGGCCGGTCTGCGCGCGGATCTCCTCACCCACCGGAACGCTGCCCGTGAAAGTAATCATTGCCACGCGCGGGTCGGTGATGAGCAGCGGTCCCAGCTTTCCACCCGAGCCGGTAAGCACATTGTAGGCCCCTGCCGGAGCGCCAGCTTCCTGAATCAAGTGGGCCAGCCGAAGCCCGCTGAGCGGAGTGCTCGTGGCAGGCTTGTGAATTACGCTGTTTCCTGCGGCCAGTGCGGGGCCCACCTTGTGCAGCGCGAGATTCAAAGGGAAATTGAAAGGCGTAATCGCCACGATCACTCCGATCGGCTCGCGAACCGTCATGGCCCAACGGCCTTTGCCGATGGGGGCGGCCTCCATGGGAACGACTTCACCGCGCAGCCGCCGGGCGGCGTCAGCCGAAGCGAGGAGGGTCTGCTGGCTGCGCTCAACTTCCAGGCGGGCTTCGCGGATGGGCTTGCCGGTTTCACAACAGACAAGCTGGGCGAATTCCGCGGCGTCGCGCGCGAGAAGGTTGCGCATGCGCTCAAGCAATTCGGCGCGCTCGTATTGCGTGAGCCTCGCCATCGCTACGGCGCCCGATTCCGCCGCCGCGAGCGCCCGCTCAGCCGTCGCGGCATCGGCGTCATAAACCTCCCCCACTGGCGTGCCGTCGTAAGGGAGCTGGACTGTGCGCGGCGCGCCGGAGCGCACCCACTCATCCCCGATCAGCATGGGGAATTCCTTCTTCTCGATGGTTGCTGTGGTCATGGTGATTACTCCTCAATTCTTCGCTCCCCAGGCAGGGAGAATCGCCCCGCAACGCCCGGGGAAACGCGGGATCTGAGGCAGGGGGGCCGCAGTCCGTGGAAAACAGGTGGTCGGGGCGCCCAGATTTGAACTGGGGACCTCTTGGTCCCGAACCAACCCCTAACTTAGCAGCTTGTTGATTCTTATAGTCGTTCCTCGCGTCTTATGTCACGGCTTAGCATGCAGTTTTGATGATTTTGCTCCCAATTTGTTCCCAACTGGCGTTTTTCCCGGTGGGTGCAATGGGGTCCCTCGCTCAATCTTTTTGCGACTCGCATCCCCATCGTACACCCCCCTGTGGTACCCCTTGGTCTCGCTCATTCGTCCCTTCGATTATGCCGCGAATGCGAGGCTGTATGCCTGACCCAGTTCGCGCAGACAAGCCCCCGGCGCTGCTGCCCCCACAGTTCGTCGCCCCCCCAACATGTGACCCATCTCCGGGTCTCTCAGGTTTCCTACCTTTGCGGTCGATACTCAGCTCAATTTCCGTCACCCAGCAGCGTGTCAAACAATTAGACACGATCCAGCTCGTCCGAGAGCAACGGGAAACTGGTAAGCAAGAGCTGGCGTACCACACTCGCCCGTTTGTCCTGTGTGGTATTCCCCTGCGCCGTCCTCCTGCTGGAGATTATAGCTCATCCGCGATATGGTTTGCCCTTCGGCCAGGACCGCCTAATCCCTATTTGGGTCGCAACGTTGGCGGTGAAGCAGAAGAGCCGTATTGTTCACTTCAAAAGAGCCGCTCAGTTGCTCGAATTCCTGCAACTTCCGAAAGATGGCATTCACTACCGCCGTCTGATCCAGGGATTCCAACGCATCTTCGCATGTGGGGATCAAGGAAAACCCCGTAAGGTCCCTCGGGTGGTTCAGCGGGGTCGAGAATCGGCATCAAGGTCACAGCGGTGAACTGATCGCGAATGGTAGAAGGAACGAACTTCGGATGGGCGTAAAGCGTTCCGATGGAAATGAGGTTCTCGGCCCAGATCCGTTTGACAAGGTCGTAGGAGTCGCCCAGATACCTACCGCGCACGCATCGCCTCCTTCTTCCTTCGAAAAAATTTCATTGATCCAAATAAAATCGGGAGCTGAGTGGTCTCCATTTTCTGTACCTACCTTAAGGCGAGTCACCGGTCGCGCAGGAAGTCAACGTGATGAGACTCCACGCCATCCTGCTTCAGCGTGGCGAGGGCCATTCGCGAGAAACGCATCTGTCGATCCTCGGGGTGGGTTCCAATAGCCAGAAGTTCGGCATCGCTTTTAAGGGGCCAGTTGCTGGAGGGCTTGGAGCGCGGCGGGATTTCCGGGGTGAACTTGAAGCAGCTTTTGCAGCGTATTGCGCGCCTCCTCGGGCTTTCCCATCCCCACGTACACCTTGGCAAGATTCAAGTAGGCGACGTCAAAGCCGGGAGCTACGCGAATACACTCGCTCAGGGCGACCGCCGCTTTGCGAAGGTTTCCCTCCCGGATATTCAGGACGCCGAGATTGTTCAACGCGTCAGGATAATTGGGCCGGAGCTGGATGGCCCGTTGCAAAAACACGTGGGCCTGGTCCGCGTCGTTGTGTTGTGCGAAAAGCATTCCCAGGTGGTAGTTCGCCTCAGGGCTTTGTGGGTTGATGCTGAGCGCGCGTTCAAAAACTCTCTGCGCATCTTCGAACCTTCCCAGGTCCTGGTAAACCTTCCCAAGATTCTCCAGTGCCACGACGTGCTGAGAATTGTGGCGAATCGCCTCCTGAAAGTATTGGATGGCGGCTTGAGGACGCCCTTGCTGCGCAACAGCCATCCCCAGATTGTTCCAGGCGCTCGCATCCAGGGGACGAAGTTCGGTGGCGCGCCGCAAGTTCTCCTCTGCTTGCGGAAGCATCCCTTTATTCAGGTAAATCGTTCCCAGATTGTAGTAAGCCGACGCGTACTCCGGATATTTGTTGACGACTTGGTGAAACCAGGCAAGCGCTTCGTCGTAATATCCCGCACGAAAGAACGCCACGCCGTACGTGAACAGAAAGCGATGGAATTCGCCGCCGTAGTACCTTCCCGGAAACGGTAAGGCCCGGATTTGCCGTTGCTCCGGAGTCTGAGGAATACGACCAAGATCCTCTTCCAGTTTGGCAACGTCCAACGGCCCTTGATAGACCTTCACAATCTGGCCTATTGCGTCGATCAGGAACGAAGTCGGGATGCCGAGGTTTCGCCGTCGGTCGAACAGGTAACGGTAAAGAAGATTCGAGACCCCGAGCATGTCGTCCGAAGCCAACAAAATCGGGAAAGTCAGCCTCTTTTTCTGTGCAAGCTCCCGAACCGTTTCCGCGTTGCTTCCAGCATTCGCATGCACGGCCAGCATTTGGAGGCCGTTTTCCAGCCAGGCCGAGTAACGGCGCTGAAACTGCTCCAGCGCCGGCGTACACGCGGAAGCCGCTGTATCCCAGAAGTGAAGCAGCACCGTGCGGCCGCGAAAATCCGCCAGGGAATAGGTCCTTCCGTCGAGACCGGGAAGGGTGAATTGCGGCGCCGGCAGCGGGTCCAGCAGCCAGGTCTCGAAGCAGTCGGGAGCGGGCTCCGCCTTCGGCTCGATGAGCGCGGTTGGCGGAATGGCTGCGGGGGCGGCGAAGGCCTCCGCTGAATACTCGTTTGAACCTTCTTCCAGCCCGATGCGGTGATTGGCCGGCAAACCTGCAAAAGCTTGCACCAGCCCGTTAGGCCAGCGCACGGTGGCCCGAACCGCACCCTGATGTTGTCCCAGCCCGAAAAATAACTCTTTCGTGTGCTGCGCGAAGAATCCGACTCCTGCGTGGAGAAACTTCACTTGCCGCAGGCCGGGCGCTTCCACAGTGACGGTAGCACCGATAGCGTCCCGGTTGCTTTGGTGGCCGCGCAGCCGAAGGCTGATCGAGTTGCCCCGGCCCTGCATGACATTGCGAAGAACGCGAAGCTGCGGCCCGAGGCGGTTTTTGAGCACCAACTCCAGGCTGCCATCGTGATCCAGGTCAGCCAGTGCGAAGGCCCGGCTATCTTCGGTGAAATCCAATCCCACCGCGCCCGCCACATGACTGAAGGTTCCGTCGCCATTATTCGCGAAGAAAGCATTCCGTTGATAGCCGTCCCAGGTGCCGTCGGAACGGATGAGTTCGTTGATGGCGTTCCAACCCTCCTCATAGGGCCGCGATTGCGTCGCGCTGGGCGGCGATTGCGACACCACCTGGCGCCAGAAGAATCCTTGCAGGTCGTAGCGTTGCGGCCCGGAAATCATGCCTGTGGCCACATAGATGTCCGAGTAACCATCGTGGTCAAAATCCCACGCCGAGCACATCCACGACCACCCCGCCTTCTCGACGCCGGCGGTCGCGCTGCGGTCCGCAAAATTCCCGTTCCCTTGGTTGTGGTAAAGGGAATTTCCTTTGGCGTGGCGGCGGTAAAGCGCGCGGACGCTTTCCGGTGCTGCTTTCATGAACTCCGGCTGCGTACTGATGCGCGTGCCCGCCGGCTCCCACATGTCGCAGACGTAGAGGTCCTGGCGGCCGTCGTTGTCATAGTCGAACCACGTGGAGCTCATGCCCGGCCCAACGTCCACCACCCCGGCCTCTTCGGCCACGTCCGTGAAAGTCCCATTACCATTATTGCGATAGAGGTTTTTCCTACCAAAATCATTCACCACGTAAAGGTCTGGCCACCCGTCGTCGTTGTAGTCGCACCAGCCGCAATCGAAACTGAAGCGGTCGTTATTCTGGTTGAGTCCACTGGATTCCGTCACGTCACTGAAGGTGCCGTCGCGATTATTCCGAAACATGAAATTCGGAGGGCCATTCCGGGCATCGTAATAAGGCGTGGGATATCGGTATTGATCTATTCCTTCATAGTAACTATACAGGCAAAAGTAAACGTCCAACCAACCGTCCCGGTCGTAATCGGCGACCGCGGTCCCGGTAAAACTGCCCTGGGGCGAATGGGCGAAACGGAAAACATCCGGCTGAAGCTGAAATTTGCCCTTTCCCGCATTGCGGAACAACAGCGGTCCGCTGGTGCGCACCACGATCAGGTCCTGGTTTCCTAAGTTCTGGAGGTCGGCGAAAATCGCACTCGATGTGGCGTCGAGCACGCCTACGCCCGCGGCTTCGGTAATGTCGTCGAATCGGCCGTCGCCGCGGTTCCGGTAAAGGCGATTGGGAAGGCCGGCGGGCTGACAAACGTAAATCTCATCGAAACCGTCATTATCGATGTCGCCGCATGCCACCCCGTTATTGCCGTACACATCGATGCCGCACGCGGCGTCCAGCACGGACCGCCAATACTCGGTGCCACGCAGCATCTGCTCGTGGAAAGAGGGATTTTCTCCCAGTGCCCAGACGGTGATGTCCTGATAGATCGGCGCCGCGGCGTAGCTATGGATTTCCTCAAGCGCTCGCCAATCGCGAATGGATAGCCGAGCGTTTGCTTCCCTCCCCCATTCAATGTTCCAGGATCCCGTTCGTTCGTCGCTGTCCTTGCCGGACGTCGAACCAACCAGGTCGTACCGAATGCGCGTGGCAAAAACGAGCGGAGATTCCTGCTTGATCGTCAGGCCGGCTACCTCGAATGCAACGGTACGAAGGTGCGAGGCGCGCGCGCCGAAGGCAGCCAGTTCCTGGACAAACGCTTCCCGGCCCAGGGAGGGGGCGGAAACGAACTCACTCCGCCAGATCTGCAATCCTGATCGGTTGCGCAGCGATCGCTCCGTAAACGGCCGCAGCGCTGTAGCGGCAACATTCGGCGAGAGAACATCAACCATTGGGCCAAGGTTTCGAGGGTCTTCGCGCAGCGCCGCGCTCCACTTTGCCAGGATTTCGGAAACCTCTTCCGCATACACCTCGGAGACGTAAGCGTCGTGTCCGGGGTGCGTCCGGCTTATGATCGTGTCGAGCGTAGAGGGCGTGCGGTAGTGTGGAATCAGGCGATAGTCCGCCCAAAGGGCGGGGCAGCCGGGCGGGGTTTGCTCTGGGAATGCCTTCAGCGTGTCGGGGCGCAGTTGCGCGGCCAATCCTGCAAGCAAAGGCGATCCACACCAGCGGACAAAATCGCGTCGCGAGAGAAAACCTGATTGGGAAGAGCGTCGTCCAAACGACATGAAATTATCCCGAATCTTTGTTTTCATACACATTCTGGCTTGGAACATCAATTCGTAGAAAATTGCCATTCTTTCTGTTACAGAGCGACATAAATGATTGTGCATTCGAACGTAGCGCTGTGCTTCAGCCCGGCATGCCACCCTCAAGGGCGGCGCTAGTGCGTCTTTGGGCGCACACGATCAGAGCGGTGGAAGTCCTCTCCGAGTCAACGTAACTCGTAACCGACTGCAACTGCGTCGTGATGACACGGGGTGGAGAGCAGCAGGAGGTGAACGGCCAGTCCGTACGCACAGAAACTTGATTCGGCCGGCGCGATGCGGCGAGCCTGCTAGCGAAAGGCGAAGTCCCGAGTTCCCCTGGAGGATGACCTCGTTGGGAAGCGTTCTCGGTTCGATCCACCGACAGGTACCGTGCCTTGGTGAGACGGAGCACGCGCAGGTGGTTGGAGACAGAATGGCCGGAAGGTCGTGTACGCGCAGGAAGCTCGTTCATCACTCCTCTTCGAGGTAAAACCACCGACTGGAAAGCCGGATGCGGGAGATCCGCCTGTCCGGTTTGGAGGCAGGGGGGACGGGTAACCGCTTCTCCGTATGCCTATTGATTAATCTCGCGCTGTATAGCATTCGGGACACCCCATTCTCCCCTGGGCGTTAGAATAAGCCCTCGCGGATCTGCGATGAGACTTTCCGTCCAGGCCCGGAGGGCCGTGATACAGTAGCCTACGACGTAGCCTTGGGGCAGTTGTCAATGCCGGCGGGCAGCCCCGGGCGACAGAAAATCCTGGCCATTAGCGAGCGAACCTGGCTTTCTTTTGTCTCTATGGGGCTCAGGGCGAAAGCCATACCCCGACCCACGGCTCAGAAGGTGTGAATTAATTGAAAAATGGTCGATTTTGGCGTCGTAACTCATTGAAAAAGAGCAGGCGAAAATCCCCAAAATCGAAAAATTCACACCTTCTCACGCTATGGGCTACAATCTAGCGCCGCTCCACGGCTCTACTGTGCAAGCACGCTAACAAAGGTGATTTCCAAACTCACGTTTGATACGAACTGGATCCTCATTCCCGCGCGCCGTAGGCTGCAAGGGATGAACGACGTCAACTCCCACATCCGCCAAATCCGGGAGCATCCCATACGTGGCTCCGCACGTGTGGAGACAAACTTTGGCCCGGGTTTTGGACTTCACCAAGTCAATCAATCGCCGGTAACGCGGCATGGAAACTGACATGAAGGTCTGGAGATTCATGATGGGCCCGGTCCGTTTTCCCCAGTCGTCGCCCATCCACCAGCCCTCAACATAATCGCCGATCTCGTTCAGATAATGGGAGGTGAATTCCATCATCCATTCCAGCACACGATCCACCAGCGGGCAAACAAGCTGGGGCTCGCGCGCCAGATCGCCCATATATTCTTCAAACCCACACACTGTCGCAATAGTAACCGCAGCGCTTCCGATAAACGCCCCATTCGTCCTCATAGCTGCCGTCGCTTTCCACTTTCTGCGGCCAATTCTCGTTGGGATTGGCCATGATATATCGAGTGTCAACGTGGAAGCGTTCCAGAACGCGTTCATCGACCGCCGCCGGGCACTGCATCAGGTCATAAATACGGAGTGGAGCCGACGTGTCGATCTGCAGATACGAAAGCAGGTTCTGGTACACCACTTCATTAATGCCATTATGAAAATCCTGGCCGAAACCGATGGGAATCCGATCAGGTTCCTCTCGCCGCAGCGCGGTGCGCAAGCGTTCGCGTGAAGTCATCTCCTTACCTCAGGCCGGTTTCGTTTCGATAAGACCCTCACCCCAACTCCCCTCCCCTCTTTTCTTTCCTCTCCCCCGGCGGAGGAAAGAAAGGCGAAGGTGAGGAGTTTCTTCCAGTGGTGGCGGTCAGGCCCCTTTGCGGGCAAGCCACCGTAAAGCCACCTGGCTTTGCCGGAGGATGATTACTGTGCCGCTTCGGACTGGCCGCGAAGGCTACTCGAAATCTTGAATTCTCGTTCGGCCTCTTTCCCGTGTCCGGTGCGCTCTAGCACTTGGCCCAATTTGTAGTGCGCGGCCGCTGAAGAAGGATTCAGGGCGATGGTCTGGCGGTACTGCTCGATTGCTTCTGGGAACCGGCTTTGGTTGGTATAGAGGGAGCCGAGTTGCAAGTGGGCGTCCGGGAATTTGGGATCGAGCGCAATGGAGTTCTTCAAGAGCCCCTCAATCTCGTCCCACCCGTCGTTGGTTCCCGCGTTTGCCATTTGCCGCCATCGGCTCAAGGCGAAATAGAAAACTGCCCGTGCATCCTGGGGATAAAGCTCGTAAAACCGCTTGAGCCTTTCGGCAACCGCGGCAGATTCATTGGGAGACGTGCCCGAAATATCGGCAAGAAAGAGATAAGGACGGCAGGCCTTGGGATCAATATCAGTGGCTTGGATCAGCGACCGCACGGCCTCGTAGTACTGGCCACTCAAGTAGAGGGCGATACCCAAGCCGATTTGCAAATCGGTCGAATTCGGGTACTGTGCAAGGCCTGTTTTGAATATTTCCAAAGCGCCAGCGACGTCGTGCCGTGCCAGAAGCTTTGCCCCACGGTCATAAATGTCCTGCTCGCCGTGGGAAGCTTGTGAGTCTGGGTTGGGTAGGGTACCTGCCGAATTCTGGCGCAGCGCGGCCGCGCCGCCCAGAAGCATCGCGGTGGTGTTCGAATCGCCGGGCGAAGAATACCCCGCAGGATCCACCGCGCCCACCACCTCGTCGGCCCTGAGCGGTGAGGCCTGGTAGAACTCTACCGAATTCAGCGAATTTTGGTCAGTGGTGTGTCCCGCCGCAGCGCCTGCCAACGGCTCCAGGACCAGGTCAACCGCTGCCTTCTGCCCCGTGGTTAGGTGAACGTTCCCGACAGCGTACGGACGGTAACCCGTGCGTTCGGATTTGACCTGCCAGTCGCTGCATACAACTTTGGCAAAAGCATAAGCTCCTGTGGGCGATGTCACTTGCGATGCTGAAACATGGCCGGCCTTGTCGACAAGCATCACTTTGGCGCCTTGGACCGGCGCCCCCGAGGAGTCGCGCACGATTCCGGAAATCTGGCAGGCCGGCCCAACCTGCGCCCAGGCTCCGGCTGCCGAGATGATAACGATCCACAAATAGCCGACGAATCGATTTTTGAACGCGGAGACCATTCGCATGTCGCTCGAAACCCTATTTCCCGCAGCGAGGATCCCCCGCCCTGCCGGGGAGGCCCCGGAGTTCGACAGTTTTGGGAATCGGCGTTTCCAGTTTTCTTATCCTCTTGACAAGACCCCTCACCTCAACTCCCCTCCCCCTCTT
>JASHTO010000082.1 GCA_030040515.1 Terriglobia bacterium | reverse complement strand
GATGAGGAGCATCTCCGGAATTGGCGTGGCGAATCCACCACCCTGCCGCCGCGCCTGACCTATGAGATTTCAAAACAATTCATGGGCGTCCCCGCGGTAACCTGGGCGGGAATACCAGTACCGCGCCTATGGCGGTGCGGCAACCGCGGCAACGTAGCCTCCGCGCTGATCGAGAAGCCGGCATGCGGAAGCTTCCTACCCGTACTCGACGGTGGCTATGCCCTCCAATACACAGGGCTGTTGGAGCATCGTGCGGGCAGGGGAATGATCCTGTTCTGCCAGACCGACGTAACAGGCCGGAGCGAAACTGACCCGGCCGCGGAAATTCTGGCGGCGAATATCCTTCGTTACGTCGCGGAGTGGAAGCCCGGGCCGGCCCGGCAAGTGTTGTACGCCGGCGAACCTGCGGGCATCGATCATTTGCGTGCCGCAGGATTTCAACCCGCGCGCTATGACGGTGGGAAGTTGACTTCCGACCAGGTGCTCGTTGTTGGGCCCGGGGGCGGGCGGGAACTTGGAAAGCGCATCGCCGCTTGGGTTAAGGGCGGCGGCCACGTGCTGTGCGTCGGACTGGAGGGAGGCGAGGCGAGCGCGTTTCTGCCTTTCAAGGTAACCACCGTCAAGGCGGAACACATCGCAGCCCATTTTGAGCCCTTCGGCCTCGACTCGCCTTTCGCAGGGGTGTCTCCAGCCGAAGTGCATAATCGTTGCCCGCGTGATATCCCCCTCGTCACACGCGGTGCCGGTTTTGTCGGAGACGGAGTATTGGCCGCCGCTCAGGGCGCCGCAGTGGTGTTTTGCCAGCTTGTCCCCTGGCAGTTCGATTACGCGCGCGGGCAGATGAACATCAAACGGACTTACCGTAAGATTTCCTGCCTGCTTTCTCGATTGCTGGCAAACCTGGGGGCTGCCTGCACGACGCCAATTCCCGAGCGCCTCACAAAGCCCGCGGGCGTTGACGAAAAGCGCTGGCTCGAAGGGCTTTATCTGGACACGCCGGAAGAGTGGGACGATCCTTATCGGTTCTTTCGCTGGTAATTGTCGCCGTGGCTCCATCCCGGTTTCCAGCACGCTGGGATGCTGGAAGATGCTATAGTGCCGGAGGATGTTACCTTCGATAAACTGCGACCGGGACCTTTGATTGAGCAAACTCTCATTCCAGAAGGATTTGCTGGATTCGGTATCGATACACCCCGCTGAGGCCGCGCGCAGTTGCAGAACGATCCTCGGACTCCTGATCGGCATTCTCGGCTTCGTTCCCAAGGCCAGTGCGGCACAACCCATTCACTATGACTTGGACTTGCGCTCCCCGGAAACGCATCTTGTGAAAGTTACGATGACCATTCCCGATGCTGCCGAGGCCACACAAATCCAGATTCCCGCCTGGAACTGCCTCTATCAAATTCGCGATTTCGTGAAAGACCTGCGCGACCTCCGGGGTGAATGCGACGGCGAACCCACCGGCCTGGCCCGCCAGGACCTGGACACCTGGCGAGGGCCGGACCACCCCTGCCACCACCTCACTTTGCAATACTCCGCTTATGCTGACGTGGACGGCCCCTTCGATAGCATCCTGGACTCCCAACGGGCATTCCTAAATCTGGCCATGATTCTCTTCTACCTTCCCGACGAGCGGGCGCGACCGGTGGAATCGAAATACGAACTTCCGGACGGGTGGGGTCTGGCGACGCTTTTGGAAGGTGACGGCGGTGAGTTGCGTGCCGCAAACTACGATGCCCTGGTGGATAGTCCGGTCGAGGCCGGGCATTTTGCCGAGTTCTCGTATCCGCAGGATTTCATCCCGCGTAGCGGGACACCGCCCGAAACCAAGCACGCGACAGTCCGTGTGATTATTGATGCCGATCCTTCTGATTACTCTTCGGACGCCATCCTCAACTCGCTGCGGCAGATCACCGCAGAAGAAACCAAGCTCATGCAGGATCAACCCTTCACCCATTACACCTTCATCCTGCATTTCCCCCGCGACGACGGCGGAACGGGGGGGATGGAACACAGCTATGGCACGGCAATCGCCATTCGCGCCTCGTCGATGCGGCAGAACGAGCGGGTTCTTGAGAACGTTGCCGCCCACGAATTCTTCCACCTCTGGAACGTCAAACGCATTCGGCCGCAGGGACTTGAGCCCATCGACTATGTCCACGGCAATGACACGCGGGATTTGTGGCTGGCCGAAGGGGTTACCAACACCTATGCGGAACTTACGCTGCTCCGTGCCGGGCTCACCGACCGCGACACGTTCTATCGGCGAGTTGCCCACGCCATCCAGTTTTTGC
The DNA here is from genome assembly GCA_030040515.1 of Terriglobia bacterium. Classification (GTDB taxonomy): domain Bacteria; phylum Acidobacteriota; class Terriglobia; order UBA7540; family UBA7540; genus Bog-366. The sequence continues at coordinate 273 of JASHTO010000082.1, read as the reverse complement.
AGAATCGTCCCGCGCACAGCCTGCAAAGTGTCGAAACCTCAGGACGGGAGGCGTGGCTCGAGAAATACGCCGATTACAATAGCCCCGCGCGCAGCATTTCTTACTACAACAAAGGCGAAATTGTCGGATACCTTCTGGATCTGGGAATGCGCCACGCGAGCCAAAATCGCGCCGGATTGGATGACCTGATGCGGCGCCTGAATCGGGATTTCGCCCAGCGCGGGCGCTTTTACACCCTCGCGGATTTGCAGACCATCATCACTCAACTGTCCC
>JASHTO010000081.1 GCA_030040515.1 Terriglobia bacterium | reverse complement strand
TCCAGGAAGTCCACGTATGCTCGGCGAAAAGAATGATGTTACGCCAGATGTCCAGTTCCAACTCCTTCGGCGGATTAAGGTCCGGATCGAGTGAATGCGTCACACTGGAGAGAATATCAGCGGAAAGCGCGCGATCCTCATTGGCCCGGTCCTCGCTGACATAATAAGCATCGCTGCCTACCCCATCCTCCCAATACGGCCCACCATCGCCTTTGTAAGTAGCTAAGTCTTTCCCGTAGTGTTCGTCGACGTACTTACAGAATTCGGGGAATGTTGAGTACTTTAGCTTCGGAAAAGTATATTGCTGGTCCCAAACTTGAACGAACGTCGCAGTGCCGGACACCAGATCGGTGTTCTCAACCTGGGTCCCGTAAATCAATACCACTTCGGGTTTGTAATCCGGCCTGTCGTAGGCCTGTAGGAAAACCGGCAGGGAGTCTCTGACGGCCGACTGCACCGGAGGCAGGCCAAATAGGCTTTGCACCTGCATATAATGGCGAGAATACCAGAAGAGCACCTTCTGACCGTCCGGACCCTCCCACCAGAATGGTGACTCTTCGTTCTCCTTGCCCCGCAATATGAAGGGTGCACGCCAATTGTTGCCGGCCGCCACGAAATAGCGCACCCCGGCGCTGGCGAGCACCGACGGGTAGGACCCTGTGTAGGAGGGCACATCGGTTATGTTGGAGTAGTCGAAGGGAACACCGGCGCTCCGCGCCACTGACTTTGAAAAGTAGAGTGAGCGAAAAAGGGTTTCCAAGGAAGCGTAGCCCGTGAGTAAATTACAGTACTCGGCGGGCATCGCGATCTTGCCTTCCCTGATGAGGTTTAGTATCTCGTCGCGCTTTTCCTTGGAGCGCGTCTGGAGAAGTTGTTCGAGGTTCCAGGAAGCATCCATCGAGAAGCGAAAATCAGGATAGCGCCGAATCAGGTCCGCCGCCTGGTCGAGCACTCGCGGTTGAACTTCCGCAACCTTCCCTTGGTAGTCAGTGTATCCCACATCCAAATGAGTGTGGGGAACCACAAAAATTGTCCATTTGCGCGCCGGCTCCAAGCTAAGCTGGAAATCACGGACGCCTCCGGCCCTGACACGCAGACGGCCAGTTGCTGCGCCGTGCCATTCCGGAATTTCAAATTCAAATTTCTGCTCGCCAAAATCGGGCGTTGGGGAGAACTTCGCAGACCGATGCTGCCCATTGACGTCGAGCTGAACTTCACCATCTGGAACTCTACGATTCAGACGTATGATGCTTTCAACGTCCTCGACCAACCCGTCAGGAGTTGTTCTATAAAAAATCGTGGGCGTGGCTGATGCTCGAATTTCGGCCTGCAACAGGTGCCTCGAAGGGTCAACGGAAAAGCTCAGAGCATCATAAAAAATCCCGGAGATACCGACGCCTACAGTGCCGTAACTGCTCTCAGGGGTTGGAGGATCATCAACACAGGTGATGACCAGCTTGTTCTCTCCCCGTTTGAGTGCATCGGTGGGCACTTCGATCTCCAGCTTCTGATAGGAGTATTGGGGGATAAAAGCGACGGGGAAATTGCCGAGGTCATAGCTAATCTTTGGCCGTAAATAATAGATTCCGTATTTGCCGTTGATCTCGACGCGCAAGTCAGGGCGCCGCGGCATGTAGGGCAGAACTCCGATCGTGAGGGTATAAAGCCCACGAGGCGCAGTGGCCAAAGGGAACATAACCGTAAAGGGGTGTCCCCGACTTCCGGCCAGAGCGTTGGCAGAACCGGGCTGGAAGCCTACCCAGTCCTTGTCCGTGCTTCGGCCGACTCGATAGACGGGATCCGCCGGCATTGAGGTTGAAGGTCCGAAGCCGAAGCTGATTCCGAACTCTTCCGAAGACTGGTCGAACCGCCCGATCTGCCACAACGTACGCTCCTGGCAGAAGGCGGGAGGCGCAATGATTACGGCCGTGCAGGCAAGCGCCGAAAAGAGACTCAATGCAGCCAGTCTCTGCTGCATTACCCTTCTTTCCTTCGCAACCTTGGCTCGTATGAAGTTTTTCACGCCGAAGTCTTGTGGCACCACAAGGGTTGTCCTTCGATCCTTAGGTCGAGAACCGAAATATGATCGCGGCCCAAATTCGCCACGAACAACTGGTCGAAATTCGGGCCTCCGAAAGCGCAGTTGGTGGGCTGGCACAGCCACAAGGTTTCATCATCCCGACACAGCAGTTCCAGCCGCCGTTGGGGCGTGACTCGGTATATGCAGTTATTGGCGTAGGTCGTTACGTAAAGATTGCCGTCCGCGTCGAACGCCATACCGTCCGGGATGCGAGCAATCCCCTCGGCGTAGAGTTCGACCCTGCCCGCGTTACCCTCCGGAGTAATCGCAATACGGATCACCCGGTCGAGATTGCTTTCCACAACATAGAGATGCTTCTCTGTTGCATCCAAAGCGAGGCCATTCGCAAAGTAAAACGGCCCAGGGGCGAAGATCTCGGCTTTACCGTCGCGCGGCAGCTTGTAAAGGATGCCATTGTCGCGCTTCCATTCCCCCGAGTCGCTAAAGTACAAGTTCCCCTGAGAGTCAAATACGCTGAAGTTGGGATTGATCAGTGGCCGCCCTTCCACGGAATCGAGCACCAGTTCGACATGGCCGGTGGGGTCAACGCGAAAGAGGGCTCGTTTCTTTAGATCGCAAAGATAGATGTTGCCGACCCGATCGAGGGTCACACCCAGGCAGAAACCGCCGGTGCTCGCCAGCGTTTGGACCTTCCCACCCTCGGAGGGAATGCGATACAACTGTCCCCCTTCTCCACCCGCGTAGAGCGTGCCGTCACTCCCCACGGCGATCCCTTCTGGGTGATCGAGTCCGGTAATGAATTTGTGTACGCCGGATACAGGGTAGAGCATCGAACCTCTTCAAAATGAAGTTGGCGGGGAAAGTTTAGGTCATTTTCTTGTTATTGAGCGACGCGCGTTTCCTTCAACTGGTCATCTTTAAGCTTTTGGTAAGTGGCAACGGCCTTCTCCGCCAGATCGGGCTTCCCGAGGTCCCTATAGATTCGCCCCAGCATGTAGAATACGGCGGGATCGGACGGTGAAAGGGTGGCAGCATGCTCCAGCGTTTCCATCGCCTTTTGCTCATCTCCCATGTCCAACTCAACCTGCCCCAGCAGCACATACGCATCGCCGAAATCAGGCTTTTCCTTGATAGCCTGATTGGCGTTCTGGAGAGCAAGAGGCAAGTTTTGGTGCTCAAAGGCGACCTCCCCAAGACCGTAATAGGCCAGGGGATTAGCCGGATCTAGCTTCAACTCGCCCTCGAACGCTTCAGCGGCCGCATCAAATTTGGCAATATGCAAGTAGAGCTTACCTAAAGCATAATGAAAGCCGGGGGCGTCGGGCTGTTGTTGAATGATTTCCTGATATTTCGCGATAGCTTCCGCGTAAAGATTTCGTGCTTCGTCTTGCTCCGCCACCATTTGTTTCACGCGGATGGAGTCCGGGTTGACTCTGACCATTTCCTCCCAGGCCTGCCTACACATCTCCCAGTGTACCTTGCCTATCATGTAGAGATCTTCGACATCATTGGGATTATATAGGCGCGCGCGGTAGAACTCATCCAGCGCATGCCGTGCGTCGCGCAGCGAATAGAGACTCATGCCGAGCCAATAGTGCAGTTCCGCATCGTCGCTCTTCACCGCAATCGCCTGTTGAAGGTACTTGGCCGCCAAATCGGGCCGGTTCAGATTGAAAGCTGCTCGGCCGGCGATTTTGGCCGCTGCCCAGCTATGGGGCTCTGCAGCAAGTGAGCGACCGCTATAATCCAAAGCCTTCTCAAATTCTTTAAGATGGTAGTAAGCACCGGCCAGGTCGATTTCGACAGAAGCTGAATTGGGGTTCAACTTTAATGCTTCTTGGTAGCGCGCCACAGCCTGATCCCAATTATTAGCGGACTCGGCTTGCTTTCCCTGACGTACAAGATCATCGTAGCGTTTCCCGGCAATAGCCTGCTGCGCGTGAACACAGCGAAGCGTGAGCGTGCCCAATAAACAGCAGCACAGGACTGTGAGCATCGCCTGGCGGAGCCCATCCCGGGCCTTTTGTATAATCCTCAACAAATGCACCTCACATGCGATTGTATGAATATCGCCGCTCTGTGTCCCATTCCTCGGCGATCCTCATGGTTTTCTGAAAGCATGTAGGTTAGCCCTTCATGGCTCAGTACTTCGGTTGGAGGAAATTCCCACGATAATCTCTTCCAACATGCGCACTCTCCCTTCCTGATCTTCATTCTCATTTGCCTGTACAACCGAGGCAAAAAGCTGCTGGGCTTCCGCCGCTCTGCCGGCTTGGCGATACGCACTTGCAAGTTGGTAAAGTATAGCTTGGGAGTTGGGTTCCAGTTGCCGGGCGCGCTCAAGGTCGGCGATAGCCGCTTGTGTTTGGCGGGTCATCATCTCCAGTTTGGCGCGCTGAAGGTAGGCAAAGGCGAAATCTGGGTCGAGACTCAAGGCGGACTCGACGGCGGATCGCGCTTGTTCGTATTGTGGAGTATTGGGCGTCACACCTTGGCGAAACAGGACATCGCCCAGGAAATAATAGACCAACACGTCTTTAAGTTGTCGTTGCACGGCTTGTTGCAGAATATCCAGGGCCGCCGAATACTTGTTTTCATCCTCATAGCTCATTGCCATGGCCACGTAGATGCTGGCCCGCTCGGGCGCAAGGGCCAGCGCTTTTTGATAATCGGCCAGCGCCAATTCGCGTTGGCCTTTCAGGTTATACAGAAGGCCGCGCGTGAGCAGAAGCTTGTCATCGCGGGGAATTCTCACGATCCCGGCCGAGACGACGGGAAGAACTAGGTCGTAGTTCAGATGCACGGCACCCAGCGTAGCGATGTCGAGGTAACATTCGTCGTCGTCCGGGAACATTTCTATGCCGCGGCGAAAGTCAATGTAGGCTTCATCGGTATGCCCGCTTTTTTCCTCCGCTACCCCCAGGAGGCTCAGCACTTCCGGGCTGCTGGGCGTACCCGTCGCCTCGGGTTTCAGCGTCTCTATACAATGAGAAAAATCATCCTCCTCAAGGTACGCCAAGGCGAGCCCGTAGTTTAGCTTGAGCCGATCGGGATAATCGCTGGGCAGCGACTTGAACACGTCGATAGCCTCCTGGTACTGCTTGGCACGGCCCAGCAACCAGCCTAGGCGGAACCTTTCGTCAGGAGTCAGACCTGGCTGATTATGCAATGCCGCTAACTGCCCCTTCGCCTGGTCTAAGCGCCCGGATTTCAATAGCGCCTCAGCGGCCATAAGTCTTAGCCTGGGATTGCGGGCTAACTCTGCCGGCGCCGCCGCAAAGTAGGCGGCAGCCTGGGGATAGTTTTTCTGTCCCAGCTCATATTGCCCAAGCAGAATGTTAACACCTTCATCATCGGGAAATAGCTTGGCGATCGCCGAAAGGTCTTTCGCCGCCGCATCTTGGTGATTGAGTTGCCACTCGACGATGCCGAGTTCGCGGCGGGCCCTCCAGTCTGTGGGATCAATCTGCGTCGCCTGGTTTAACGCCTTTTCCGCTTCCTCCAATCGGCCCAGAAGTGCCAAAGCAATGCCCTCCCCGGTAGCGCCCTGTGGAAGATTCGGCGCGTATTGTGCTTCGAGCCGGAACTGCTCGAGCGCTTCAGCGTAACGTTTCTCTCGCAGCAGGCGCATACCGGCCTCGTCAGCACGCGACGCCTTCTGGTCCGGGGTGTCGGGGGCCTGCGCTCCCGGAGTATCCATCGTCGGCAGCAGTAACGTATGAAATCCAAAGAACAGAAGAAGTGTCTTCCGTACAATACTCATGGTCGAATCAACTGCCGCTGGCCGGGACCGGGCACAATCCTCTGTCGCGGGAGGTTGTAAAGCGCGGAAAGCAAATTCAATTAACTACTGGAAAAGATCGTTTGAGCAAGTGCATGGCAGCGTTGTCCCTGGCACCCGGAGGTGAGCCCCCCAGGCGCCAGGGTCAGTCTAACGGAGAGTTCGGAGCAAATGCAATCCAGCTTGCCCTTGTATGGTTAGAAGACGAGCTTCAGCGCGAATTGAATCTCGCGCGCTGGCCCCGCTGAGAGGATCTCGTTGTAGTTCGGTGTGCCCTCGGCCACCGCGGCAGCGCCTCCGAAATTTGTGAAGCTACCCTGCGCGCTTCCACCGGGGGACGCAAAGTTTACACGGTTGAAGAGATTGAAGGTCTCGACCCTGAATTCCAGGTATTTCGTTTCGGAGAAATTAAAGTCCTTGTAAAGGGAGTAATCAAACTCAACCCGTCCGGGCCCTCTCAGGATATTTCTACCCGTATTACAATAAGTGTAAGTAGCGCAGACCGTGAAAGCGCTGCCGTTGAACCAGGCGGCCTGGCTCTGGTGGAAGCCGGAGGGTATGGGAGCCGAAACCTCCTCCGCGAACTGGTCGCCGATCCCTGTGTTGGCGTTGTCGAAGGGCAGGACCACGCTGAAGGGGGCCCCGCTGTTCGCCGCCAGTATGCCGGTCGTCGACCAATTTCCGAGGATCGCGCTAACGGGCTTGGACCAATTTCCCCCGAACGACTTACCATGGCCGAAAGGTAAGGCGTACACGGCGCTGAAAGTCAAAATATTGGGGTAGTCGCTGTCACAATCTCCGTACATCGCTCTGAAATTGTATGGCTCCGGGAAAGGGTCCCCATCGTACAGACCGCTATTGATATCCATGCAATGCGACCATGTGTAAGCACCCAGGAAAGTGAGCCCTTGGGAAAATCTCCGTTCGATTTTCACCTGGAGGGAGTTGTAGCTGCCGTATCCGAGGTTCGTGTCATACGCGAAGTCCGGTATGACCCCCGAATAGGGCACCCTGGAAGCTACGGTTCCTGGACCGAGCTCGTTCGGCGGAGGTGAATTGTCGTTGTAATTCAGCACCAGGTGGTTGTCCCGCGAACCGACGTAGTCCACTTCTGCTGTGGTACTGGGACTAAGCTGATCCTCAACCCCAAAGTTCCACTGCAACGAAGTGGGAGTTTCGTTCTGGTTGTTGGCGCCGCCGAAGATGCTAAGACCCGCGGCGTTGGTGGGCGACGGGAAAAACGCCGTGGCCGGCGGCGGGTTGTTGTAAAAGAGGGAGGGGTATCCGCGATTCTCGTTGATGTACCCGCCAACTTCCACACCCCAGGGCCAGGCGATGCGGTCATCCTGGGTTTCCTGGATCAGATTGCCCCCGTGGTCAGTGAACACGGCCAACCCTCCCCTGACGATAAGCTTCTGGGTCACGCCGTAGTTAAACCCGAAACGAGGCTCGAAGGTGCGCCATTGCGGATCAAAGTAACGAGCCCGTACATTGGCGAATGGGAACAAAGTTCCGTAAGGCTGCGTTATCAGGAAGCAGCCACAATTATTGCTCCACCCTGAGTCCTGGTTGTTTTTGAATGTCATGGGAGGAACATAGTCATAACGTAATCCGACCGTAATGGCCAATTTCTTTGAGACCTGCCATTTATCCTGGACATAGAGACCTTGCCACAGGTCCGTGGTGTCAGCGTACGTCCTTCCCTCGAATCCACCAAGGGACGAGGGTAGGTTCAGCAGCAAACTCGCTAATCCATCGCCGGTCTCGGCATCATTGTTCCCCGGCGTAATGATGGCGCTGGTTGGATATTGGTCGAAGTTCTGCTCTTCACCCCAGCCATCGTCATAACTGTGGAAGTGGTAAGCCAGGTAGCCGGCTCCAAGGGTGTGCTTCCCGGCGATCTTCTGGATGTCGGCGTTGATCGCGTGGGTATGGAACGGACCGAGAGGTACGGCAAACTGGTCAGGTTCGTTGAATCGAGGAGAAAGGGATCCGTAAGGAATGTAGGGGTAGTTGTCCCTCACCGGCTCGTACGCCAGCGCGTTCAAAGCGTTCAACGCGGCAACACCCAGAGGTGTTCCCTCCAAAAACGAGGTGTTATCGTACATGTGCATGTAATGGATCGTCAACACCAGCGTGGGATTGAAGATGTGGGTATAATTGAGATTTACAATTCGTCCGAAGTCGTCCAGGATGTTGCAGCTCTTCGGCAGGTTGCAGGGTTTATCCTCCGTGGCGCTGTTATAGTAAAAGGCTCCAAAGAGGGTGTCATTGTTGCCGAAGCTATGGTCAATCCGGGTGCCGAATTGGTTTCCGGAAACCACGTCGTTGCTGGTGCCCGTGTAATTGGGGAAACTGTTTCCGCCGGGGCCATAGTTGGCTGTTGGGTAAAGGTAGTTAAGGTAGGTTAGGGCTTGGGGGGTAATCATCGACGGAGGGATAACATTCCCCGGAAACGGGTCGCGCACTGTCTGCGTTTGCGAAGGGGAGATCGAGGGGGGACCGCTGTTCGGGGAAACCGGACCCGTATAACCCTCGCTGTAAGGGTTGTAGAGTTGACCGCTTATGATCGCGCGGCCTAAACCGTCAACTTCCCCATCGGGCGAGCCGGCGGTCGGGTTCGACGCGGAAGGCACCAACAGGTCAGAGAAGTTGCCCCCCAGTTCACTTGCGTACGGAACATCCGCGAACTCCGTAAATCCTTGCGACGAACGGAACCCCTCGTAGTAGCCAAAGAAGTAGGTTTTTCTGGCTCGACCGTCATAACGGGGCAAGACCACCGGTCCGCCAAGGGTCGCACCAAATTGATTTTGGTGGTAGGCAGGTTTTGCGGTGTTGGCAAAATTATCGAAAAAGTTTGCCGCGTCCAGCGCGTCGTTGCGCAGAAACTCCCACGCATCACCGTGCAGTTGGAGCGATCCTGTTTTGGTGGCCACATTGACGTTGGCGCCTGGCGCCATGCCAATGCTGGCATCGACCGAGTGGTTCTGCACTTTGAATTCCTGAATGGCGTCGGGCGGTGGACTGATCATGGACACCTGCTTGAACACCTCAATGTCCAAGCCGCTGTCGAGCGTGTAATTGTTGAATCGTGCTCCCTGGCCGTTCACCGCAGGGCTGATTCCGCCGCCTCCCTCTTCGACCGTAAAGGCTGCCTGCTGGCCGCCTTCGTGCGGAGTCGAACCTGGAGATAGCAAAATCATTTGGGTGAACTGCCGGCCATTCAAAGGCAAATCGACGACTGACTGGGAGCCCACCACCGTTCCCAAGGTACTGTTGGTGGTGTCGAGTGATGCAGCTTGGGCAGTGACTTCAATTTGCTGCGTCACTTGGCCGATCTTCAAAATGAAACTCGCTTCGCGGTCTTCTGCCACCCGCAGTTCAACATTTGGTTGTACGAGCGTTTCGAAGCCTGATTTGGAAACGCTGATGCTGTAAATCGCCGGCGGTATCTGAGTGATGGTATAAAAGCCTGTGGCATCGGAATTCACCTGCCGGACCGCTCCCGTGCCCAGATTTTTTATTACCACTGTCGCACCGGGGATTGCTGCTCCCGTTGGGTCGGAGATGGTTCCGTGGAATCCTCCGTTGACGGTCTGTGCTCGTGCCGGTTCGCACGGTAAAAAACCAAGGAGCAGGGTGAAGGCTACCAGCGGAGCCAGTTGCCACCACCCTTTTCCCGTTCTCTTCGGGACTGGATCTGTCATAGCGATTTACCCCCATCCTAAGCGTTGAGTCTAGATACTCCACCCGACGACGCCTTGGTATCACTATGCAAGCCTGGCAGTGTTCAGTTTTTCTTTACCGGCATGAAGGCACATCCACATACGACATTGCCGTCGCAAAGACCAAACGCGGCCGGCACGGCAAGCCGCCCACCTTATTCTCTTGTTCTTTATATTGCCCTCTCGAAGAATGATTTACATCAGTGGGTACAGGCAGCTTTCAAGCGAACTGAAAGTCGCATAAGACGCGTTCTCTCGTACTCGTATCGCCCCTGTCGAAGAATGGTCTACTTCAGTGGACATAAGCAGCTTTCAAGCCTGAAAGCCGCGGAGAAGCAAATCCCGAACCTAGAATACCTTATCTTTTGCCCGAATGCCCGCCTGGGCAAAACTGAAGCTACGCTGCCGGCTGACAAAATGTCAAGAAAATAATACTTTCACGATGTAAAATGTATTGATTTCAGCGGATCAATTAATGTATTTATTTCAGCGGGTTAATTGGGTACGGTTTTCCGCCAGTTAAAATGAGCTGAGGAGAACTCCCAGGGAGGTAAGAATTGGCTGCTAATCTCGAACTTAAAACCGGTTCTTCCTCCCGTTCCCCTCGTTACTACATCAAAGTCCTCGGTAAGGCAATTGAGATTGTCAACGTTATGGGGCGAGTGCACACGAGTCTCCGCCTGTCGGAGATTGCCGAGGCGTGTCACCTCGACCTCGCCACCACCCTCCGCATCCTCCACACTCTCCAATGGCATGGGTGGGTTTCAAAGGACACCCGCTCGAAGAAATTCGCGTTGCTGCTTGGTTCCCGACCTTACCGGATTGCGTATGCGCAACTCTGCGGCGGATTGCCCTTTTCTGACGCTGTAACTAGCGGGCTGGTCGAGGCCGCCCGGAAAGTCGTGGTGGAGCTTATTCCTCTGGATAATCAGTTCGATTCAGCCAAGGCGATTAAGAACGCCCGTTGGATGATCAAGGAGAAAGTTGATTTCGTCATTGAATGCCAGAGGCACACGAAGATCGCACCCATACTTGCGGAGATGTTTGCAAAGGCCCGCATCCCCACTCTGGCGATCGATATTCCCCAGCCTGGCGCTTTATTCTTTGGGATCAACAACTACCCAGCCGGGTTGACACTCGGCGAGGCCGCGGGACGCTTTGTGCTCAGCAGATGGTGCGGTCAGGTCGACCAGGTGTTACTCCTCGAAGCGTTCGCGGCGGGTCCACATCCCCATGCACGAATCACGGGATTTCTGGAGGGATTTCAAGGGGTCGTCACGCAGGCGAGACGGCTTCGGGTCGCGAGGCGCGATGCGCTGGGAAACGAGCCTGGGGGCTACGAGGCCACACATCGCTTCGTCAGACGCTTCGAGCCCGGCAAGCGCCTGCTCATCGCCGCCATCAACGACATTTGCGCTTTGGGAGCTCTCCAGGCAGTTCGCGAGTTGGACCGCGAGCCTTGCACTGCCATCGTCGGGTGTGATCTCAATCCCGCCCAACGCGTGCTGAAGGAAATCAAGGACGAGAACAGTTCATTTATCGCTACGATCTGTGTGTTCGCGGAAAGTTACGGAAGTAAAATCATTCCCATCATTCTCCGCTGGCTTCGGCGTGAGCAGGTTCCCCCCACGACTTATATGGAGACGGCGCTGGTAGTGGAAGAGAATGCAGACAAATTTCTTACTTCCTGACTACAAGCTTCCGGTCTCTTTTCAAGTATGTCCCCAATTCAGGATTTTCGTCGCTCCCGACGATAGAAAGGATTATGATCGAATTCCTATTCCATGACGATTGAGATAACCCCCCGGAATGTGACTGTACGGGTGGATGGAACGCACGTGGTCCAGTGGTTTGAAGGATCGGTAATACGTTTTGATATCCTGAGTAAAAGCACGAGGGGAACAATTTTGCTAAGCCAACTGCGACACACCCGAATTCGGTTATGGGCCGCAACCCCTCTAGCCTTGTTGCTGATGACCCTTCCACATGTAGCCTGGTGTGATGACTGCTCAGGCCTGATACAACAGGGCCGGAGCTTGCTTGACGAACAAAAAATCGACCAGGCGCAAAGTGCCTTCCTTTCTGCCACTCGTAGCTGTCCCAATCTTGCCGAGGGATATAAGTATCTCGGACTCACTTATGATCGGCAAGGCCGCCCTGCTGAGGCGCAACGTGCCTTCCAAAGGGCCATCGAGCTTAACCCCAATGACGCGGGTGCTCATAATGATCTGGCAGTCCGCTACTTTCGCTCGGGAAACCCGGCGCAGGCGATTCAGGAATTTCAAACCACCCTGCAGATAGACCCGACGGATGTCTCGGCGAATAGCAATTTGGCCGCCTATTACATCTCCCAAAAATCCTACGAGGCGGCTCTTCACCATTTATTGATCATTCATGCCGGCAACTCGAAGGATCCCCTCCTCCTCCTCGAACTCGTAGAAGCTTATTTCGGAACTGGAAAACACACCGAAGCGGCGGAGGCGGCCACCGAGTTGTCACACATGGCAGATGCCGGCCCCCAATTCAAGTATTCGCTCGGTCTGGTGTTGGCCGCAAACGGAGAATACCAGTCTGCCCTCCGTGAGTTTTCGGCGATTCCCGATTCAATGCGGGATTCTGCCATGTATATGAACGTCGGAACCGTGTACAGCAAACTGGGGCAATTTACGGAGGCAGAGGACGCATTCAACAAGGCCATCCTACTGGATCCGTCCAACCCCGAACCTTATCTACAGATTGGGATGAACTCTCTGAAGCAGGGAGAACTGGATGAGGCTCTCGATTGGCTCAGCCAGGCTCACGAAAAAAGTCCCGCGCGGGCCGACATACTTCAGGCTTTTGCAGAATCCCTCATCCGAGCCCAGCATATCGACCAAGCCCGCGATCTGTTAAGGGTAGCGCAGCAGCAGGCGCCCCGTGATCCGCACATCCTCCAGGCGCTCGGCGACCTCCATTTAAACCAGCACGAGAACGAGGAAGCGCTAAAGGCGTATCAGCAGTGCCTCGCAGTGGACCCCGATCGATTGGAAACCCACTTGGCGCTCGCCCGGCTCTATGGAAGGCTCAATCGCGGCAACGACGAAAAAACGGAGTACGAAAAAGTCTTGGTGAGAGATCCTCAAAACCCCGTTGCCCACGCGGGGCTTGGTCACATGGCTTTTCAGGCGGGAAACCTGGGATTGGCCAGCCAGGACCTCCATGTGGCTCTCGCCTATGACCCAAACGATCTGCAAGCCATCGAGGATCTAGGCCTCGTAAGACTGCGCCAGGGGGCCTTTGAGGAGGCCCGCCAACTCTGCGAAAGGCTTGTCGAACTCAGCCCGAATAACCCCGGTTATCACTACGAGTTGGGACAAGCCTTGTTGAAACTGGGTCGGAAGGCCGAAGCCCAGAGAGAATTCACGCGGTCCCAGGAGCTGAAATCTACGGCTGCGAAAGACACTGGCTAGAATTCGGGCCCACAAAGGTGCTCGGCGCCACGCTGGAGGCGCTATAGTTTCAGGCCAGGCCTTTACGAGGAAGATGATTGCGATTCCGGATCTTTGAGCACGGCTCAGCTCGCTTGGCGTCAGTGGTCGCGGGTGCCTTGATCGCCGCCGTCTTAATGGAAAAAGCTATGGGTCGCTAACCCCGTCGCGATGGGCTCTGCCCCGTTCTCTGTGTTCGTCAACGATTGTTAATTTAGAAAGGAAAAAGCCGAGAAAGGATTTTCGCTGGAAACAGCAGATTTGCGCGATAGCAAGCAGACCGAGGCGGTCACTGGCGCCTTGCTCACTGAACGCGCCGGACATTTTTTGCTGTACTGCTAGGTGGCGAAGCGCCCTTCAGCAACCTTAGAGCATTTCCATAAATAATGTAGCTTGCCAAATGCAAAGGTTTGTGGCAGAGTGGGGGCATGCGAGCGATACCGGTTCCCCTCCGCAAGCGTATTCTGGAACTCTACGGGCAGGGCAAGAGCACGCAGGAGATCGCGCGGTTTGCGGGCTTCTGCGTGGCGGCGGTGCGGCGCGTGCGCCAGCAGTTTCGCGAGCGCCGCACGCTGGAGCCCCAGACGTATCGGTGTGGGCGCAAGACACTGCTCACCCCCGAGCGGAAACAACGTCTGCGCGAACTGTTAGCGGAGCAGCCCGATGCCACGCTGGCCGAGTTGGGCGCCCGCCTGGACCGCCCTTTCCGCACCTCCACGATCGATCTCTGGCTGCGGCGGCTGGGCTGGAAGTTTAAAAAAAACTCTGGCCGCCGCCGAACGCGATCGGCCCGACGTGGCCGCACGAAGGGCCGGATGGCATGAGCAGTTGGCCGCCCAACCGGTCGCCGCTTTGGTCTTTGTGGACGAAAGCGGAGCCAACACCCAGATGACTCGCCTGCGGGGCCGTGCCTGGGGTGGCCAAAGACTGCTGGCGCGCATCCTGCACGGGCACTGTCAGACCAGCACGCTGATCTCCGGCATCCGCCGGGGAGGTCCCTGCGCCCCGTGGTTGTTTGGGGGTCCGATGAACGGCGAGATGTTCCTGGCCTGGGTCCGGCAAGGGTGGGTCCCCATGCACCCCGGCGACGTGGTGATTCTGGACAACCTGAGCACGCACAAAATCCGGGGCGTGCGCGAGGCCCGCGCAGCCGCCCACGCGCGGCTGCTCTATCTGCCGCCCTATTCCCCGGGCTTGAACCCCATTGA
>JASHTO010000080.1 GCA_030040515.1 Terriglobia bacterium | reverse complement strand
ACTCACCTCTCCTTGTTTCAAAACGCCCATCTCCTCCGCGATGGCCTCAAACCCTGGAAGAGTCGGGTTTGGTGGCAGCTTTGGTCCCATCACATTTTTCGGCTGCTTGTTCCCTTTGCGATGCTGATGGCCTTTGCTTCTTCGGCAGCTCTGAGGAACAACTCTGAGCTTTACCACGCCATTACCCTTGGACAATGCCTGTTCTATCTCGCCGCTGCCATGGGCTACGTACTCACACGTTGGGGCTTTCGTTTTCGAATAGTGTACATCCCCTTCTACTTTATTTTTGCAAACTTGGGTGTGCTCATGGCATGGGTTCGATGGGCGCAGGGGAGAAGCCCAAGTATGTGGCAGCGGACCGAGCGGATGTTGCCAACTTAGAACAAGTGCTCCCCAATTCCTTTGATCCTCTGTCACCCCGATACGGCAACGCCACGAGAATCGACGCATCGCTGAGCGCGTGTCCCGCGCTGGTGCTGGCGGGCGGCCTGGGCACGCGGCTTCGCGAGGTATACAGCGATGGACCCAAATGCATGGCGCCGGTGGCGGGGCGGCCGTTTCTGGAATACCTCCTCGCCTCGCTTCGCTCGGCGGGAATTAAGGATGTAATTCTTTGCGTGGGCTACAAGAGCGATCAAGTCCGCCGATGGATAGGCAATGGGAGCAAATGGGAAATTCGAGTTCGATACTCCGTCGAAAAGGAATTGCGCGGCACGGCGGGTGCGGTGCGGCTGGCCGCACGATTGGTTAAGGCGCAGAGATACATTGTGCTGAATGGCGATTCGTTTCTGGAAGTTGACCTCGGAGAGATGCTCAAGTTTCATCATTCCGAAAATGCGCTGGCTACTTTGGCGCTGGCTCGCGTGCCCGATGCGGGGCGGTATGGGGGTGTCCGGCTGCGGCGGGATGGGAGGATCAGCGCGTTTACGGAAAAAGGGGAAACCAAACCCGCTTCCTCTCGAAGCAAATCGCAGTTGATTAACGGCGGCGTGTACGTGCTCCAGCGGCGGTTTATCGAGTCCATCCCGTCTGGGAAACCGGTTTCGCTGGAAAAGGAAAGCTTCCCCCGCATGGTCGGGGGGAAGCTTTACGGATTCGTTACGCGGGGGTTCTTCATCGACATCGGCGTGCCGTTGGACTATACCCGGGCGCAAACCGAATTCGTGGGAAGGTTAGATGAAAGCCGCCTTTCTTGACCGCGACGGGGTGATTAATGAAAAGGCCCCGGAGGGGGAATATATCGCCCGGTGGGAGGAGATTCGATTCCTGCCGGATGCATTCTCCGCGGTTTCGGCACTTGCCCGGGCTGGTTTCAAAATCATTGTCGCAACGAATCAGCGCGGCGTGGCACTGGGGAAAGTTCGTAGCGTCGATCTCGAGGAAATTCACCGGCGCATGCGGGAGGAATTTTCGCGCCAGGGGATTGTGCTGACAGGTATCTACGTGTGCACGCACGATTACGCCGATCAATGCTCCTGCCGCAAGCCCCAACCCGGCCTTCTCATCCGGGCCGCGGCGGAGCATGGGATTGAGCTTCCCTCAAGCTGGATGATCGGCGATGCCACCAGCGACATTGAAGCAGGCAAGCGCGCTGGATGTAGGACGGCGCGAATCCTCATTGCAGGTTCGAGGGAAGAGGCGGACAGCCGGGCAGATATCAATTCGCCCAATCTGGCCGCGGCAGTCGAGAGGATTTTGCAGTGTTCGTCAGTAAACCGGAGCACGAATGCCTGACGGCCCGGCAGAAACTGCGTCTCACTCATCAATTCAGGAGGGCAAAAGCAAAGATGCCTAAACGAGTCGTCGTAACCGGCGTGGCCGGATTTGTGGGGAGCAACCTGGCGAAAGACCTTCTCGATTGGGGAGATACCATCATTGGGATCGACAATCTCAGCTTCGGAACGATTGAGAACGTCGATCCGCGCGTGGACTTTCATCATGAGGACATCCGCGATCGCGACATCCACCTCCTGCTGCGTGGAGCCGACGCGGTGTTCCATCTCGGAGCCATGAGCTGGCTGGCCGATTGCATGGCCCGGCCCATCGAAGCCGCGCAGGTCAATACCGTGGGAACTCTGAACATGCTGGAAGCCGCGCGCCGGGCCGACGTTCCGAAGTTTGTCTATGCCGACACCTCGGCGGAATACGAGGGCATCGACAAGTTCCCCACCCCCGAGGATAAAGTCAGGCCAATCGGAGTTTATGCTGCCAGCAAAAACGCCGGCGCGGCCTTTTGCAACAGCTACCGCGAGATCTACTCGATGAACATTACCATCGTGCGCTACTTCAACGTCTACGGACCAGCGCAGGATTGGAGGCGAGTCGTCCCGCCGGTGATGAGTTCCTTTGTCTTGCGCATGCTTCGAGGCGAACGCCCGGTTATTTTCGGAACCGGCGACAAGCGCAGGGACTTCGTCTATGTGGACGACGTGAACGATTTCAACCGGAAGATCATGGAGGATCCACGGGCCAATGGGCGGGTCTTTAATGTCGGCACCGGAGTCAACTTTTCCGTCAATGAGGTCTACCAGCTTGTCGAAGGCGTGCTGCAAACCGGGCTGAAACCGATTTTCAAGCCGGACCTGCCTGGTGAAGCCCAGGAATCGCTCGCGGACATCAGCGCCGCGCGCGAGCTGGGTTGGGAGCCGAAAGTGAATATTCACGATGGACTGGATCGAACGGTGCGATACCTTCGGGAAAGAGTGCTTCAAGCCGTGGAAAGTGGCGCGGCCCGTCCCGCACGTTGACTTTTTCCTCAAAGGAATGTGATAAGTATCGACCGTCCCGGAGTTTTTTGAGTCGATTTTCCCATGGCTACACAGGAATCAATAATCACCAGCCAAGAGGCGGTGAAATCCCAGGTCCCGGGGACCGCCCGTTCGCGGAGCGCGTTCAGCCGGCTGCTCAATTGGCCGGCGACGCCCAAGGTAGCGTATTTCGGGGGCGATTTGTTTGTCCTGACGTTGGCGCATGCCATCGCGCTCCGCCTGGTGGCGCATTTTCTGAGCATTCCGCTGAGCGCGCAAAATCCCTTAGAATACCACCGGTTTTACATACCGTTTTTCGCCGTGGTTTTGTATCTCTTTGAGGGCTACAAACATCCGGAACTTCGCAGGCCCGAACAGGAGCTGGAACGGAGTTGCAAGGCGGTAACGGCAAGCTTCCTGGGACTTGTCCTCTTCAACTTCGTGGCCTTCCGCTCCCAGCCGTTCTCGCGCTATATGCTGGCAACGTGGTTCTGCCTTGGCCTGCTACTCCTGCTTGCCTCGCGATTCACCATGCGGTCGATTTATGGGGCCCTGTGGAAGAGAGGATGGGGCCGCCGCCCAACTCTGCTGATCGGTTCGGCAGAGGGGATCGCAGAGTATCAGCAACTGCTCTCCATCCAGCGGCACCACGGATACGATTTCATCGGGGCTCTCCTCGACTTTCGTGCGCCGGGCTCTTCCCCACCCCCCTCGCTGCGCCTGCCCGTGCTCGGCTCAGTATTTGAATGGGAACAAGCTGTCACCTCGACGCCCGCCCAGGTTCTGGTGGTCGCTCATCCGGCTATTCCCAATGGGGATGATTGGCTGGGGAAACTGCTCCGCCGCACGAAGGAAATGCGTCTCGATGTGGAGATATACTCTAACGTCCTCGCCACGGCGAACCTGAATTTCGAACACGACGAGTTTTCAGGCAGCTTTCGATTCTTCTCAAAGCCTGCATGGTCACTGAGACTCCAGCGTGCCCTCAAACAGGTGATGGACCGCGTCATAGGATTCATCGGCAGCCTGGTCGCCTTGCTCCTAATCCCTATCGTCTATCTGGCGATCAGGATCGAGGAGAAAGGCCCGCTCTTTTACCGCAGCGCGTTTGTCGCCCAGGATGGCAGGACTCGATACTACCTGAAGTTTCGAACGATGAGGGTCGACGCGGACCAAATTCTGGCAAGGGATGCCACACTGCGGGAGCGCTTCAGGGAGAAACATAAATTAATAGATGACCCGCGCGTCACACGCATCGGCAAATTCCTACGGAAGTACAGCATTGATGAATATCCGCAGTTTTTCAGTATTCTAAAGGGAGATCTGAGCCTTGTCGGCCCCAGGACGATTCGGCGTGAAGAAGCCGATCACTACGGCCCGCACCTCGCAAAACTGCTTTCTTGCAAACCCGGTCTTACCGGCTTCTGGCAAGTGATGGGACGGCAGACAACGACCTATGCGGAGCGCGTGCGCATGGATATGTTCTACGTTGACCGCTGGTCCATCTGGCTTGACGTCATCATCGCGGCCAAAACAGTTTGGAAAGTCGCGAAGGCGGAGGGTGCATACTAAAAAGGAGCCGACCCAGGTGAAAATTCTCGTAACCGGAGGCGCAGGGTTCATCGCCTCCCATATCGCCGACGCTTACGTTGCATTGGGGCACGACGTGGCGATTCTTGACGACCTCTCGCGAGGCAAGCGTGAAAACCTCAATGCGAAATGCCGCTTCTATCTGGGCGATATCCGCGATCACGAAGCAGTAAATCGCGTGATGGCCGCCGAAAGGCCCGATGTCATCAACCACCACGCCGCCCAAATGGATGTGCGTCGCGGTGTTCGCGAGCCTCTTTTTGACGCTCAGGTGAATATTCTCGGGGGGATCAATTTAATCGAAGCCGCTATCGCCCATGGCGTGAAGCGGTTCATATACGCCGGGACGGCCGGGGCCGGCTACGGCGAGCCGCGCCAGATGCCAGTGCCGGAAGACTATCCCATCAATCCCATTACGCCATATGGAATCAGCAAACACACGGTCGAACATTACCTGTTTACCTTCCGTTTCCTTTACGGTTTGAACTACGTCGTCGTGAGGTATGGAAACGTCTATGGACCGCGGCAAAGCTCGCAAGGTGAGGCGGGCGTATTCGCCATCTTTTCCGAGCAACTTCTCGCCGGCATTCAACCCGTCATCTATGGTGATGGAAAAAAGATCCGAGACTACGTTTATATTTCGGACGTCGTGGCGGCCAACGTCGCCGCGCTCGATCGGGGCAGCAACGATATCTTCAATATTTCGAGCGGGATCCAAACAACCGACCAGGAAGTTCTTGACCTCGTCAATCACCTCATGGGAAAATCAGTTGAGCCAAAATATGTGCCGCGCCGCCCGGGAGAGATCGAACGGATTTGCTTGGACGTTACGAAGGCCCAACGCCTCCTCGGCTGGAAACCCCAAGTTTCGCTCGCAGAGGGTGCGCGGCATACTGTTGATTACTTTAAACACTGCGCCTCAGGCACACAGCATACACCGGCGCACACCCCTCGTTAAAGTTTCACCGTGATATCCAGAATCAGTGTGGCAGCAGTTGTTCGCCATTGATGACGAAGACAAAATTCACAATAGGACTTATATTCAGTACTGCCCATAATGGGGTTTCTTGAGGGGCGGCAATGCAGATCATGGTGTCAGGTATATACTCGACAAACTGTCCGTATTTCGGCCGATTGAAGCGCTTTTGCGCTTCAGTTAGAAACGCTCGAGGGCATTTCGAGGTCTGACGCTGGTTCATGTTCCTAGTATGGTGAAATCATGATCATAACCCGAACGCCATTCCGCGTAACACTGGGTGGAGGAGGGACAGATCTCCCTTCCTTCTACCGAGAGCATGGCGGATTCGTCCTTTCCGTTGCGGTCGACAAATACATGTATCTAAATGTGAACACTCCGATCCTTGACGACAAGATTCGAGTGAAATATTCAAAGACGGAGCTGGTGGATCACGTCGACCAGGTCGAACATACTTTGGCGCGTGAGGCTTTGCGTCATTTTGATATTACTCGAGGTATCGAAATTGTCTCTATTGCCGATATCCCCGCCGGGACGGGATTGGGATCCTCCAGCACATATCTGGTCGGGCTGCTGAACGCCATGCACGCACTGACACAAAGCCCTGTGGGACCGCAGCAGCTTGCCGAGGAGGCCTGCCACATCGAACTCGAAGTACTCGGCAAGCCGATTGGCAAACAGGACCAGTATATGGCGGCATTTGGCGGACTGACCATGCTCGAGATCGCCCGCGACGGT
>JASHTO010000079.1 GCA_030040515.1 Terriglobia bacterium | reverse complement strand
TTCGGTCAATCACTGCCCAGCTATTTGACGGCGGACGAGGTTGATAAGCTCCTTGCCCAGCCGGATGTTTCCACCCCTTTGGGCCTGCGCGACAAGGCCATGCTGGAACTGCTCTATGCCACGGGAATGCGCGTTTCCGAGCTGGTGAACTCCGCCACCGCCGACTTCGATTTCGAGCTCGGCCTGGTTCGCTGCACGGGCAAGGGAAGCAAGGAGCGGCTGATTCCCGTGGGCAAATCGGCCTTGCGTGCCGTGGAGACGTACCTTGCCACCGGACGTGCGGCGCTGGCCGGCAAGCGCAACCCCTCCTGGCTGTTTCTGAATCGCCGGGGCGGCAGGCTTTCGCGTGTGGGTTTTTGGAAGATCCTCGCGGCTTACGGCCGGTGCGCCGGAATCGCCACGGGACTGACTCCGCACCTGGTGCGCCACTCGTTTGCCACGCACCTGCTCGAACGCGGCGCGGACTTGCGATCCATTCAACTGATGTTGGGCCATAGCGATATCTCCACCACGCAGATTTACACGCACGTGCTGAAGGAAAGGCTGAAGCAAGTGTATCAAACTCATCATCCTCGAGCCTGAAGCTGCGGCGCTTGAGGATAAGTTGAAGCGGCAGCAATTGCAGTGGCGGTATGGGATTGCGGAGCAGCTTGATAGCCCAGAGGCTTCCATGCGCGCCACCCGGTAGAGAATTCGAAAGCCTCTTGTAGTGCAGTTTGCTGTAGCGGCGGTCTACGACCGTCGATTCGGCGGTCGTAGACCGCCGCTACAAGTACCTCGGCCCGAATCCCATGAGCGATTACAACTTCCTGATGGAAAGCCGGCTCTCCCCGGAACAGTTTGCCGTGGTGGGCCTGTTTAGCCGGCTGGCGGCCGAGCAGGGGCTGAACCTCTACCTCGCCGGAGGCGCTGTCCGCGACCTCACTTACGGCCAACAAGTGGTGCGCGACCTCGACTTCATTGTCGAGGGGCCCATCCAGCGGCTTCTGCGCAGTCTTCCGCAGGCTGACGCCAAGAAGCCCGCCCATCCCTATTCGGGAATTGCGCCCCCAACACTCGAATACCAGGAAGTAAATGAGCGCCTAGGTTCCGCCGAGCTGCTGTTTTCCAGCGGCGTGCGCGCCGAGCTCGCCATGTGCCGCGCGGAGTTCTACGCGCGACCCGGCCAGCGGCCGGAAGTGAGCGGCGCCACGGTGTTTGAGGACTTGAAACGCCGCGACTTTGCCATCAACGCCATGGCCGTTTCGCTTCACCCCAATTCGCGCGGCCTGCTGCTTGATCCCACCAACGGCGCGGGCGACATCGAGCGGCACGAAATCCGCGCGCTGCACTCGCGCAGCTTCCTCGACGATCCGTTGCGCATCTACCGCCTGCTGCGCCTGGGGATGCGCCTGGATTTCAAGCCCGATGAGCGCACCGAGCGCTGGCTCGACATCGCCTGGGAAGAGGAAGCGTGGCAGAACCTTGACCAGGATCAGCAGTCGCGCGAGCTGGCCGCCATTCTGCACGAGGACCACCCCGGCCGCATCCTCAAGATGCTGGCTGACCGCAAAATCCTGGGCGGGCTCGATAAGAAACTCGCCTCCGGGCGCCTGAATTACGACCAATTCGCGCGCATTCGCAGCGTGATGCAAAGCGCTCCTTCCGCCGACCCGTTTTTGCTGAATTTCCATTGCCTGGTCGCGAAGCTGGGTGGCGGGCATGAGCAACGCCTGGCCAAACGCCTGATCGGCGAAGCGAAGGCCATCAAGCTGGCGCTGGGCCTGGAGCGTGACGCCAAGAAACTCGAGCGCCTGCTCTCAAGCTCCAAGGCCAGCCTGCCGAGCCATGTTTACACCCTGCTTTCGCCCCAACCGCAGCCGCTGCTCTTCTTCCTGCTGGCGTTCACCAAGCGCGCCAAGGTGCAGAATCGCATCAAGAACTTTCTGTTCAAGTTTCCACAAATTCAGGCCCGCCTGCCGCGCGCCGAATTGCAGGGTTTGGGCGTCAAACCCGGCCCGGAATTCGAACGAATCATTGCCCGCATCTTCGTGCTGCAACTCGATGGCAAACTCAAATCGCCGCCGCAGCTCACCAAGCAACTGCGCGACCTGGCCGGCATCAAGGAACCGCCACCTCCGCCCCCTGCACCGCCTGCTGCCAAAAAGAAGAAAGAAGCGCCGCCGGAGCCCCCCGTAGCCGGCCGCAAGGGAAGGAAAGGCGCGGATGCCGCTGCCGCGCACGCTTCTGCCAAGCCCGGGAAGGAAGCCGTCGCTGCTCACGCGCCCTCCGTGCCGGTTGCGCCGCCCGCTCAACGTGCCGGCAAACCCGCCGTTGGAGCCAAGCCCAAGACTGCCGCAGTGCCGCCGCCGAAGCCTGCGAAGCCCATTGCGAAGGTCGAACCCGCAAAGCCCGCGCCCGCGGCGAAGGAGCATCGGGCAGCGAAGCCTGCTGCCAAAACCCGCAAACCCAAGAAGCCGGCGCGCAAGGCCGCCAAAAAGTCCAAGAAGTGATGAAGCGTGTAATTTTTACCCCCTCTCCTTTGTACTTGTCGGGAGGTTCCTTCATTTTTTGTTTTTTTTCACTAATTCGCCCCTTTGCACCATCCTCGCGTGTTCGTGAGCCTCGGCAACTGGCGTAGGTTGGAGTCATCCAATCGCTGTATCAACACGTCACTTTCACCTTGGGGAGCACGGCGAGATTTTGCGGCGAGTAAACATTATTGCCTGTGGAGGCAAAGGGCAGCGCCGCTGTTCTGCGGCCATCGGCCGGGGGCCTGAGGATCTCACGTGCTTTCTCCTGCGCTCCTCCGCCGGCATCGGTTCCTTCAACGACTTGAGAAGAGAAATGAGTTCCAGCATCTTGGATTTAGCTTTCGTGAAGTCGTCGATCTCCTCCCTAAGAGCATTTTGGCTGCCATAATTTGGAGTTTTCAGGCCTGGAGTTTGGGAAAAAATGAGCGGGAATTAGATAAGTCCTTGTCACGCTCGCGCATAGCGCCGTTTCGCGCTGGAGTCGCCGAGGTCGATAACCGGCTTTGTGGCACTTCGTGGTAGCTCACCGCCCTGTTCGGCAAGGGATGGCGAAAAACGAGAAGTGGGTGAAAACCCGCAGCCGGCGCGTAGAAACACGCAGCCAGAACGGTCAGCGGCTTCAGCGAGATACTCGCTTGCCGTGGCCCAAGTAGGCCTCGGCATTGCGGGAAGTTGGGATAATGATTTGCGCCGTCTTCGATGCAGGCGGATTGGCGCGAATCGTTGTTTGCGGACGAAGTTGGGCGTAGACGCGAATTCACTTCCGGAGATGACTCGGGCGCCGGCCTGGTGGCAGCGATCAACGAAAGATTCGCGCGCATTTTGGCCGGAATATCCGGCAGGGCGCGATCCGGTGAGACAACCGATTCTGATCGGAGCGGGACCGCGACCTGCTGGCGCGCAGGACCCACGATTGAGTGGTTTTTCTTTTACGTCGCAAGGTAGCGCAGAGGTCGGTGGTTTTGGCAGCCCTCTGCGGCCTTTCCTCCGTTTCATGATTGACCGGCCCTGCCCTAGCCCATGTCGCAATCTCCAAAGCCGCGGCGAAAGCTGGACTACCCTACCTCCGCGCTACTTTGCTCCAACGCCGAGCGCCAGCGAGATCACCGCTTTTCTTGGGCGCCATAGACTAAGTGGACTGCGCCTGATTCTCGTGACACCATCTTCCTTGTTGAATTCCCTCATGGAAATTCCCCAAGCTGCCGATTAGAAGAATGAAAGTTGAGCAGGGCGCGGCATTAAAGGCCTTGCGTGCCCACTCGGCGCGTGCCGGTGGTTGTGTCCCCACCCGCGTTCAAGCGCCCTCGGGGCGCCAGGGTCGAACACAAGGGAGTCAGGTATCATTCGGATCAGGAAAATCATCATTTGGGGCGCTCTACCGCTCGCGGCTTGGGTGGCGATTTTGGTGTTTGCCTACCAGGCGCGGCGATATGCGGTCATTACAGGCTTGAAGACTGTGGAGGTTCCCCTTCAACCGGTCGTCAAGCCTCCACTCAACCTACCGGAACAGTTTCCGGAGTCGTTTCCCTTGCAAGTAGCCGTCTATTTGACACGCGAAGACGAGGGTGGTCTCGGGCTTGTGCACGCGTTCAAGGAAATGGGCATTCCGTTCTTCGTTACCCAGGATTTCGACCGCGCGCTCGAGCACTCCTGCCTGTTTATTTATCCCGAAGTGGACGGCAGCACGTTCACACCGGACCAAGTGAGGAAATTGACGCAGTTTGTTCAATCGGGCGGAACGATCTTCGCCCAGAACGTATTCGCCGGAGGTCTCAAGCCCCTTTTCGGTTATCGCGACGTCCAAGGCTCGCGCACGCGCCACGGGCTGGCCATCGTGGCGGATGGATATCCTCTATTCCAATATCTCGACCGGCCGGAGGAAAGGAAAATCCCGCTGGCCGATGCGAAGGCCACTTCACTTTTCGTCACGAACGGCTATACGTCCGACGGCAGCTCCCAGGTGCTTGCCCGATTTGACGATGATTCAGCGGCCCTGTTGGGAAAAACAACCGGGCAGGGCTCAGCCTTCGTAACGGGCGTGGCCTTTGATGACGTGATTCTGCGCAGCCAGTGCAACCGGCATTTCCAGCCCTATCGCGCTTACGTGAATACCTTTGAACCGGGTGGAGACGTCTGGCCGCTGATTTTACGCGCATGGTACGAGCATTACGAGGCTGGTGCGGTGCGCCTGGCCACCATTCCGCAGGGCAAGCGCTCCTGGCTGATGCTTTCCCACGACGTCGACTGGGAAAACTCCGTGGTCCCCATGCTGGCCTTCGCCGAGATGGAGATGCGCCACCACACCAAGAGCACCTTCTTCATGCAGGCTAAGTACATTTCGGACATGAACGGCCGCGCCTTTTTCTACGGTTCGAACCTGAAGGTGCTTGCGAAGCTCGTGGCGATGGGGTTTGACGTGGAAAGCCATACGGTGATCCACGCGCGCGGATTCAACCAGTTTGATTTGGGGACAGGCAGGGAAACCTACACCAATTACCGCCCGCACATGGAGAAAACCGGCATGGCGGAGGGCGCTTCCGTGCTGGGCGAAGTGCGGGTGAGTAAGGAGCTGATCGACGCTGCCATCCCCGCTCATCACACCATCTTTTTCCGCGCCGGGCATCTGCGCTTCCCACCCACGCTCGCTGAGGCGCTCGTGGAATGCGGCTACGAATTCGACTCCTCCTTTACAGCTCCTGACGTGATGAGCAATTTTCCCTACGAACTCACCTACGACCGCGACTTCGAGCATGAAAGCCCGATCTACGAATTTCCCGTGACTATTGAGGATGAGGAGCAACCGCCCCTGGCCGAGCGAATCGGGAAAGCTCTCCAGGTGATTCAGGCCAATGCCGATAACGGCGCGGTGAGCGTGATTCTAATTCACTCCAATGACCCGAAGTCCAAAGTTCCTGCTGAAAACGCGCTGCTGAACCAATTGCCGGGCGACATTGGCGTTTCCGACATGCTGAGTTTCGCGCGCTATTGGCGCGCCCGGGACCGCTTGGTGTGGACGATTGTGCGGGGGAAAAATCCCCAGGAGGTTACTTTGACTGCCCAGAGCACCGAGCCCGCAAGCGGGCTAACCTTTTCGTTCGGTCAGGTGATTTCCTCCGTGGAGGGCGGAGCGGAGCTGCTGCCCGACCACCGGCACATCGTCCTGCCGCCTCTCGCGGCGGGTGGGGAGGCAAGGTTCAACATCGTTTATCAGCCGTGAGGCCGAAGGCGGCTTCGCGCAACCCAATCCGTTGGGAGATCCCACGGCCTTGCCGGGGAGGCAACCGAAGTTTGACAGTTCAAGGAATCAGCATTTCGCCGCCATTCGATCTATCGAGAAGACCCCTGCTCCCCTCTTCCCTCTCCCCAAGGGAGAGGGAAGAGGGGGTGATAGGTTTCTTCCTGGCGGTGGGCGTCAGGCCCCCTTGAAGGGCCAAGCATTTTAGAGCCTCTGGCTCTGCCGGGGGATATTTCCTTTGCCCTCGTCTTTTTCCTTAAATTGCCGATAGGGAATATGGGGGTGTGGACATCCTCCACGCTGAGGTCGCCGCATTTTTATACGGAACGACATAAGCGTTTGCATATTTGGCTGTAGCGGCGGTCTATGACCGCCGGTCGGCGCTCGCCCTGCGACCCAAAGCCGTCTTCGGGCGACGGGTCGTAGAGCGCCGCTACAATTTATGTCGCTCTGTATAGTAGGGGCGACCCTTGCGGTCGCCCCAGGACGGCCACGTGCCGTCGCCGGGAGGCTTTGAGCCGCAGGGCGAGGCCCGCTCCCTTACGTGCAGGTCATGCAAAACCGATGCTTAACGTCCTGATTGCCGGATTATCCGCGGAGCTCGAGCCCTGGCTCATGCAGCGCCTCGGGAGTGTGCCCGAGCTGACGCTGGAGGCCGCTCACAACGGCGAGGAGACTTTGCGCCTGCTTGGCCAGGGAAAACATCGCTTGCTCGTGGTCGACGATCTTCTGCAAGGCATCAAGGCCGGCGAGGTGATTACGCGGGCGCGCCAGGAACTTGGCCTCAGCGAAATGCGCGCGATCTACTGTCTGCAAAAAGACCGGCCGGGGCGGACGGAAGAGGATTTGACCTCAAAACTGCTGAAGGACGACCGGCTTCTTTTCCACCCCCTCGACAGGGAAGAGCTTGCCCGTGACATTCTGGCTTCCTGCGCCAGCGGCACGAAAGCCCAGCGGCAAGAGGAAACGGCCGGCGAGGACTCCGCGGAAGCCGAAGGCGCCGCCTTGTGGCCGCAGTTCAAAGACCAGATTTTTGCCCAAGTGTCCTCCCTGGAACAAAGTCTTGCTGCGTTGATGAAGGGTGAACCGAACCCTGAGGAGCAAAAAAAGGCGCAACGCGAGGCACACAAGCTGGCAGGATCGCTCGGCAGCCTGGGCTTTCCGCACGGTACGGAATTGGCACGTCAAGTGGAGCAGGCGTTACGAAGCGAAGCGGGCTTGAATCAGGCGGATTTTCTGCGCGTCTGCGACTCCGTGAACATGATGCGCAGCGAGTTGGAACATGGTCCAGCCATTCCCGAAACTGCGCCGAAGGGCGAGGCAAATGCTGAAGCCGGGCCTGCGGAAGATAAGCGGTTGCGGCTGGTGATCGTTGACACCGATCGCGAATTGGCCGCCGCCATTGCCCTTGAAGCATCGCAGCGGGGCATGAAAGTGGAAGTGGCAAGCGACTCGGGAAAAATCGACAGCCTATTGTCTCCCGATTCGCCGAACGCCGTTCTGTTGGATCCGGCTTTCCCCGCAGGAACCGACAAGGGTTTGGAATTCCTTTCGGAATTGGCCGCGCGGCAGCCCGCGACTCCGATTCTGGTCTTCACCTCGGGAAAAACCTTCGCCGATCGGCTGAAGGTCGCGCAGCACGATGCGCGGGCCTTTCTCGAAAAGCCCATGTCGGCAGCCCGAGTAGTCGACGCTGTGGCTCACCTGCTCGAGCGGCGCAAGGCGACGCGTGTGCGCGTGCTGGCTGTGGATGACGATCCCGCTATCCTGGCGGCCCTGAAGCAGTTATTGGAGCCGCAAGGCATCGTGTTGAATGCTCTCAGCGATCCTTTATTGTTCTGGGACACGCTGGAAGGTTTCTCTCCGGATCTCCTGCTGGTTGATAACGACATGCCGCACGTCACCGGGCTCGAACTGTGCCGCGTGCTCCGAAATGACGAGCACTGGAGGAGTACCCCGCTTCTCTTCCTGACCGCCAGCGATGACCCTGAAACCCTGCAAAGGGCCTTTGCAGCCGGCGCAGACGATTTTGTTACCAAACCTTTCGTTGGGCCGGAGCTCCTTGCCCGCATCACCACACGCTTCGAGCGCGCACACCACTTGCTGGATACGCTGGACAAGGAATTGGTGGCCGGTGCGGAATCTGTGAAGACTTCGATTTGGTATCTCGACCGCCTGTTCCGCTTGGCCACGCGGCGCCAGGAACGGCTCTGCCTCGTGGTTCTGGACCTGGACGATTTCGAGCATATTAATTCCCACTATGGCCACCCCACCGGCGATCGCGTCTACCGCCGGCTAAACCAGCTTCTGATGGGTGCATTCCGGATTGAAGACGTAGTGACCCGATGGGAAGGCGACGAAATTGTGATTGGACTCTACGGAATGGCCGGCGGCGACGCCGTCCAAAGGCTCGCGGAATTGCTGGAGGCTTTCCGGCAGGAGGAATTTAAGGCGGATTCGGGCGACGTATTCCGGGTGACGTTCAGCGCGGGAATTGCCCAGGATTTGAAGGACGGTCCGGATCTTCAGTCGCTATACCGCACCGCGCATGAGGCTCTGGCGCGGGCAAGAAAAATGGGAGGGGACCGAATCCTGACGAGCGCCGCGTTTTCACCGGAGGCTCAGGGGGCCACAGGACCGAATATCGTTGTGGTGGACGACGATGAAACTCTGGGCAGCCTGCTTCGTCACGCCCTTACCACCCGCGGGTATCGCCCCGAATGCTTTCAGGATGGGCGGACGGCTCTCGCAAAGCTCGGCGGCCGCTCGCCCGAAATGCGCCCGCAAGTGCTGCTGCTCGACGTGGATCTACCCAATATGGATGGATTATCCGTGCTACGGCGTTTGTCCGAAGACGGAATGGTGAAGCGAACGCGCGTCATCATGTTGACGGCGCACTCCAATGAGGCGGAAGTGGTCAGCGCCCTCGAATGGGGAGCGTCCGATTACATTGCCAAGCCCTTCAGCTTGCGTGTTCTCATTCAACGCATTCGAAGGGCGATGGAGGTTTGATACGCTGGTCCCCAGCGACATTGTCCTGCGCGTGATCTTGGCGGAAGGGGCGATCCTTGGGATCACCTTGGCCCTGATTTTTGGCCATGCGGCCTGGCTGGGCTGGTATAGGTCCCTCTACAACGCGCGCCTGGGCGCGGCACGGGAATCTCTCACCAAACTGTTGGACGCGAGTGAGACATCCAAGGAAAAACGGGAGCAGATGGTTCGCCAATCGGTGGAAGCTTTGGGGAAGCTCCCCCCGCAATTGCAGATTAGCATCTTCAAATCGCTGGCAAGAAACCTGGGCGGGCAGCAGAAGAAGATGGTCAGTGACCTGGCTGTGCGCGCCGGGCTCCTGGCTCTCGCGGACCGTGGTCTTCTCAGCCGTCGCTGGTGGAGGAGGCTTCACGCCGCGCGCCTGCTGACGGTTCTGGATGTCGGGGCCGCTGCAATCCCGCAATTGTTGAACGATCCGAACCCCCACGTGCGGGCCCAGGCGGCGGAATGGGCTGGGGAGCATCCGCGCCCCGAATTGATTCGAACACTCCTGAAACTTCTCAATGACCCCGCAAAGATTTGCCGCTTCACGGCCCAAAATTCACTCTTGAAGATGGGTCACGTCGCAGTTCCTTACCTTTCCCAATATCTCCTGCAACAATCGAGCCCGGCTTTTCCCGTTGCCCTGGAAGTGGCTCTTGGACTGGCGGAACCTCGATTTCTTGCTGCGGCCTTGCGCCTGTGCGGCGACTCTTCCCCCTCCGTTCGCGCCATGGCTGCTCGACTGATCGGTCAGATCGGAGGCAAAGAAGGAGCGGCCGCGCTCGTGAGATTGCTTCACGATTCGGAGGCCCCAGTCCGCGCCGAAGCAGCCCGCAGCCTGGGGAAGCTGGGTGAATGGCCTTCCGCCCCCGCCCTTGCCCGCGCGCTTTCCGACCCCGCCTGGGACGTCCGCCGCGCTGCCGGGCTTGCCCTGAGGAGCCTGGGCAGTCCGGGCATCCTGCTTTTGCGGCAGTCACTCAACCATGATGACAAGTTTGCCAGCGATATGTCGCGGCAGATCCTGGAAATTCCTACCTCGGCCCTGGTGCGAGACATGTCATGAGCGATCTGGCGAGAAGCATGCTGGACTTTTTGCTGGTCTCCGACTGGCTGGTGCTTGCCTACTTTCTGCTGGTGAACAGTTTCTACCTTCTCTTGCTGCTCGCCGCGACCTGGGAGATGCGCGCTCATTACCACACCGTTCGCGACGAGCTGCGCTGGCTGATTCTGGGGTCAAAGTTCGCGCCCCGCATCAGCATTTTAGCTCCAGCGCACAACGAGGCCGCCACGGTGCGGGACAGCGTTCGGAGCCTGCTTACTCTCTATTATCCCAATCTTGAGATTGTGCTGGTGAATGACGGTTCCACGGATGAAACCATGGCGGTGCTGGCCAGAGAGTTCGAACTTGTGGCCATTCATCCCATTTACCGGCAGCAAGTTCAGACCAAGCCTGTGCGGGGTCTTTATATTTCGCGGACCTTTCCGAATCTGACGGTCATCAATAAGGAAAACGGAGGCAAAGCGGACGCCCTGAACGCCGCGCTGAACTTCTCCACCGCCAAGCTGGTGTGCGCCATTGATGCGGACACTTTGGTGGAACCCGACGCGCTCCAGCGTATGGTTCGGCCTTTCCTGATGAGTGATGATGTGGTGGCCGCGGGTGGAACGGTTCGAATCGCCAACGGTTCGCGCATTGAGGGCGGCCGCGTCGTGGCTCCGCGAGTGCCGCGCCGGCCACTGGCGGGCATTCAGGTGGTGGAATACCTTCGTGCCTTCTTAGTTGGTCGCCTGGGCTTGACGCGGTTTGGGGACAATCTGGTTATCTCCGGGGCATTCGGACTTTTCCTCCGTTCCGCCATGATTGCAATCGGTGGATATGAAAAGGGGACCGTGGGCGAGGACATGGAGATCGTAGCGCGCCTGCGCCGCCACGGTTATGAAAATAAGACGCTCTGGCGTGTCGCCTTCCTTCCGGACCCGGTGGCTTGGACAGAGGCGCCCGAGACGTTGCGAGTCCTGGCCTCGCAGCGCGACCGATGGTACCGGGGCCTCACCGAAGTGCTTTGGCGGCATCGGCGCATGTTCTTCAACCCCCGGTACGGGGCATTGGGCCTGGTTGTGTACCCCTACTTCCTGGGTGTTGAGTTGCTTGCGCCCATTGTGGAGGCCATGGGTCTGATGATTCTCATGGTCAGCTTGGCGGCGCAGGCCGTGGACTTGCAGTTTGCCCTGCTGTTTTTCCTCGCAGCCTATGGGTACGGAGCCATTTTGAGCGTCGCCACGTTGCTTTTTGAGGAGCTTTGCTATCGCCGCTACGAGGGAATGTGCGATCGATGTTGGATGTTGGTCTGGGCTTTGGTTGAGAACCTTGGCTACCGGCAGATGACGGTCATCTGGCGGTTGAGGGGGTTAGCGAAGCTGTTCCTGGGGGACCATGATTGGGGTTCAATGGCGCGTAAAGGTTTTGAACAACAGCGGGCGTAAGGGGAACCAGCTAACTCTGTTTCAAGGGTTTTCGAGCAAAAAGCGAGACGGGGGACTGGCTAGAAAGCGCAATTCCTGCCTGATTCTCCGGCATCCGCGAATATGACCTCAAAATTCCCCTAACAATTTGAATAATCAGAAGTTACCCTTCGACTTATCCCCATGTCAGTTGAACTTGGGAAAATCCCCGTTCACTGTAATGGAATTTACATTTACCTCCCTCTAATAGCATTATACTGCTCCGTTTGACGAAGGCATTCACACCCACGTAGCGTTACGGGTGAAATCTAGCGCGGGGCGGTCCTGGAAATAAGTAAAAGCCGAGCGTTGCGCGACCTTGGTTTAGGGGGTGCAGTGTTGATCGCCGGAGTAAAGCGGGGGGTTCGTGTATTTGAGCGACGAAATTTCCGGAGCAAGCGGTGGGTGCTCGGGGGGGGGCCGAAGGTCGTTCGGCTCTACACTAATCAGACGAGGTGACGCATGAGTTCTTCTCCTGCAATGCATCCCGGAAACGGGAGCTTGGTTCAGATCATGTCGAAGGAAGAGACGATTCGACAGAGGCTTGAAGACGAAAGACAGCGCCTGGAAAATGAAGCGGGCCTTGAGAAGCGAGGCGTCCAGCATTTTCATAAGCCGATTGAGCGCCCCTTCACCAAGTCACAGCGCGACCAGACCACAATTCTCTTCGGTGGCCTCACCTGGAAGCACGAGAAGCTGATTCACGGTGCGCTGCAAGGCCTCGGCTATAAGTGCGAAGCCGTGCCTGTGCCCAACAAGCGGGCATTCCAGCTCGGCAAAGAGTACGGGAATAACGGCCAGTGCAACCCCACCTACTTCACAGTCGGCAACCTCGTGCAGTTTTGCCAGTCTCTGGAAGAAAAAGGTCTCAGCAAGCAGGAGATCATTGACCGCTACGTCTTCTTCACCGCCGGCGCCTGCGGCCCCTGCCGGTTCGGGATGTACGAGGCCGAGTACCGTCTGGCATTACGCAACGCGGGGTTTGATGGCTTCCGCGTGCTCCTGTTCCAGCAATCGGGCGGGCTGAACCAGGCGGAAGCCGAAGCCGGGTTGGAGATGAACCTCGACTTCTTCCTGAGCATCCTCAACGCCATGAACATCGGCGACGTCATGAACGATGTCGCTTATCAGATTCGTCCCTACGAAGTGAATGCGGGCGAAACGGATCGCGTGCTTGATGAGTGCATGGACCTGCTGCAAGAGGTCATGCGCCGGAAGAGGCCATGGACGCTGGAGGGGAAGTTTGCGTCACTTCTCGGCAAAACCAATTTTGTCGGGACCGCGGAATACGTGGGCAAGTTCCTGAACCAACTTTACGGCGACGACTATACGGCGGCGCTCCAGGAAGTGCGCGATCGTCTTAATGCCATTCCGATTGACCGCACTCGCGTGAAGCCTATCGTGAAAATCACAGGTGAATTCTGGGCACAGACCACGGAAGGCGATGGAAACTTCAATATGTTCCGTTTCCTCGAAAAAGAAGGAGCGCAGGTCATCGTAGAGCCCATCGGCACCTGGATCATGTACATGATTCACCAGGCCAAGCAGCAAATCCGCGACGAGAGGGGCCTGGATTTGATTGAAAGGGGCGTTTCCAAGTGGAACCTGAAGCAGATTTTCGGCAGCCACTTGAACACACAGCAAAGACTGGCCAAGCTGAGTGCCGCGGAAGTGGTCTTCAAGCGCGAATACCACCGCCTGATTGACGCTCTGGGCGGCATCGCGCATCATCTGACCGACCAATATGAACTGCAACGCCTCGGCCATCCCTTCTACAATTCACGCGCGGGCGGCGGTGAAGGCCACCTGGAAGTCGCCAAGAATATCTACTATTCGAACAAGGATCTCTGCCACATGGTGCTCAGCCTCAAGCCCTTTGGCTGCATGCCCTCCACGCAATCGGACGGCGCGCAGTCAGCAGTGGTATCAACTTACAAGGACATGATCTTCATTCCGGTTGAAACCTCCGGTGAGGGCGACGTGAACGCTCATAGCCGCGTGCAGATGGCACTGGGTGAGGCGAAGGTTCGCGCTAAGAATGAAATCAAACGCGTGCTGGATGAAACCGGCACCACGCTTGAGGATGTCCGGGCCTTCGTTCAGGAACACCCGGAGATGCAGCAGCCCATGTATAAATACGGCCACAAGAAGGGCGTGGTGGGTGTGGCGGCAAACTTTGTGCTGCACGCCGCCGAGCGCATGAAGGCGGAAAGCCGCGAGATGGTGGCAGTTTAAGAGAGGAAATCACGATGCCGGGAAAACCAAAAGGCGTCGCCGAGGGTGACCACACTATTACGGCCCACCTTTCGATCAGTGGGGCCGAGCGGGCCATCGAGTTTTACCAAAAGGCCTTTGGCGCCGAGCTTTTGTTTGTTCATAAGACTCCGGACGGCAAAGTGATGCACGCCACCCTGAAAATTGGCGACTCAAAACTGATGCTTGCCGATGAATGGCCGGGCATGGGCACGCCCTCGGCTACGACCCTGAAAGGCAGCCCCATCATTCTCAACATTTACGTCGAGGACGTGAACGCCCTCTGGAATAAAGCGGTGGCCACCGGGGCGAAAGTAACTATGCCGCTGGACAACCAGTTTTGGGGCGACCGATATGGCCATATCCAGGACCCGTTCGGTTTTACGTGGGCACTGGGATCGCACGTGGAAGATGTACCACGCGAGGAAATGGAACGCCGCGCCGCGGCCATTTTCGCAAATATCGCCAAGAAAGCCGGCGTTTAGAAATTTCTGACGGCCGGGCGCTCCCCGGCCCACTCTGAATCGCTGAAGGAGCAAAGTGATGCCGGAAGCAGATCCCAAGAACTTGGTCGTCGGCTTGGATGTGGGCTCGACTACGGTCAAATCCGTCGTCGTGGATGCTCTTACCGATCAGATTCTCTGGAGCGACTATCAGCGGCATGACACGAAGCAGCCGGAAAAGTGTCTGGAATTCCTGAAGCGCATGGAAGCCGATACGGGCATCAGGGCCGGGGAGAGCCGCGTCTTCGTCACGGGCAGTGGCGGCGGCACGGTGGGCGGTCATATCGGGGCCAAATTCGTGCAGGAAGTGAACGCGGTTTCGCTCGCAGTCGAGAAACTTTACCCCGAATGCGGTTCGGTGGTGGAATTGGGCGGGCAGGACGCCAAGATCATCATCTTCAAGGAAGACCCGGAGACAGGACGCAAGAAAAAAATCCCCTCCATGAACGACAAGTGTGCGGGCGGCACGGGCGCGGTGATCGATAAGATCAACGCCAAGCTGCGAATTCCCGCCGAAGACCTTTGCAAGATGGGCTATCTGGGACTCAAGCTGCACCCGGTGGCAGGGAAGTGTGGTGTATTCGCCGAGACGGACATCAACGGATTGCAGAAGAGCGGAGTCCCCCCTCCGGAGTTGATGGCTTCTCTGTTCGAGGCGATCATTCAGCAGAATCTTGCCGTATTGACTCGCGGGAACACCCTGCGTCCCACCGTCCTGCTGCTCGGTGGTCCAAACACGTATATCAAAGGCATGCAGGACTGCTGGAAATTCAACATCCCGAAGGTTTGGGAAGAACGTAATTTCCCCTTGCCGGAAGGCAAAGATCCCAAGGACCTTATCAAAGTTCCCGACAACGCTCAGTATTTCGCCGCCCTCGGTTGCGTGCGGTTCGCCCTGGACGAAGATGCCAACGTCGGTATCTATAAGGGCTGCGAAAAGCTCGAGTGGTACATCAACGTCGGCCGCCTGGAAGAGAAACAGAAAAAGGGCGGAAGCGGACTGTATAAAACCGAGGACGAACTCTCCGCCTTCAAGGACCGCTACAAGGCCCACAAGTTTGTGCCGCGCACCTTCCAGCCCGGTGAGCACGTTCGGGCCTTCATGGGAATCGACGGCGGCTCGACTTCTACCAAAGCCGTTCTGGTCAGCCAGGAAGGCGAAGTCATGGTGAAGTGTTATCAGCTTTCCAAGGGCAATCCCCTGGAAGACACCATGGAAATGTTCGCCAACCTCAAGAAGCAGGTGGAATCGCAAGGAGCCACGCTGGAACTGCTGGGCGTCGGCTCCACCGGCTACGCCAAGGACATTCTGAAAGACGTATTGAATGCCGACGTCGCGCTGGTGGAAACGGTCGCGCACACCCAGGCGGCTCTGCATTTCTATCCCGATGCCGACGTCATCTGCGATGTGGGCGGCCAGGACATCAAGCTCATTATTCTGCAAGACGGCCGCGTGAAGGATTTCAAGCTGAACACGCAGTGTTCGGCCGGAAACGGATATTTCCTGCAATCCACCTGCGTGGGTTTTGGCCACGACGTGATGCAGTATGCAGATCTCGCCTTCAGCGCCAAAGCTATGCCCATGTTCGGTTACGGCTGCGCGGTCTTCATGCAATCGGACATCGTGGATTTCCAACGCCAGGGGTGGAAACCCGAAGAGATCATGGCCGGCCTGGCCAACGTGCTGCCGAAGAATATCTGGCTGTATGTTTCGCAGATCCCCAATCTCGCCTCGCTTGGTAACACGTTCGTCCTTCAAGGCGGGACTCAGCACAATCTGGCTGCGGTAAAGTCGCAGGTGGATTTCATTGAATCTCGCTTCAAGGACAAGGGTGCCAAGCCCAACGTCATCGTTCATGAGCATTGCGGCGAAGCGGGCGCCATTGGCGCGGCTATCGAAGCACGCCGGCTCTACAACAACGGTCATCGCACCAGCTTTATCGGCTTTGAAGCGGTCGAGAAGATCAGCTACGTCACGCACCGCAATGAAAGCACACGCTGCTACTTCTGCAAGAACAAGTGTATGCGGACTTTTATCGACGTGAACATTGCGGGTTCGGATGAATCCTGGAAGAAATCCAAGATTCCGATACTTCCCGGCATCAAGCGTTTGATCGTCGGCAACAGTTGCGAAAAGGGCTTGGTGGAAGACGTGGCCGACATGCGCGAAATCAAGAAAGGCCTGGACGCCGCGAAGAAAGAAAACCCCAACATGGTGGAAGTAGCGGCCAAGGCAGCGTTCAAATCCTACGCTCCGCCTTCAGTGGCGGATCCGCTACCCA
>JASHTO010000009.1 GCA_030040515.1 Terriglobia bacterium | reverse complement strand
CTCGACTGCGAAGCTTCCCATTACCGAGCCGTATACCGCCGCGCGGCGCAGGTTGGCGTCAGCAAGGTCGCCCGTGCGGGCCAGGTGGCCCATGAAGCCGCCCGCAAAAGTGTCACCCGCGCCGGTGGGGTCGCGCACCTCCTCCAGTGGAAACGCCGGGACGGTGAAGATGGAATCGGGCCCGAAGAGCGTGGCGCCGTGCTCACCGCGCTTGATCACCACGGCGCGCGGGCCCAGCTTCTTGATGCTCGCCGCCGCCTTCTTCAGGTTGCTCTGCTTCGAAAGCAGCCGCGCCTCGCCTTCATTGATCAGCAGAATCTCCACTGTGGCCAGCACTTTGGCCAGGTCATCGGGCGTGCCCTGAATCCAGTAATTCATGGTGTCGAGCGCGCTCGCTTGGAGTTTCGGTAATGCCCGGCGCACCTTGAGCTGCAACGCCGGGCCGATATTGCCGAGAAACAGGAATTGCGAACTCAGGTACGACGCCGGGATCTTGGGTACAAAGGTCTCAAACACGTTGAGCTGCGTCTCCAGCGTTCGCGCCGAGTTCATGTCACCCGTGTACTCGCCTTTCCAGCGAAATGTGCGGCCCGGAACCTTCTCCAGTCCCGTCGTGTCGATCGCGCGGTCGCGAAACACTTTGAAGTGCTCATCGCCGAAGTCCTCGCCCACAACCGCCACGACGGATACGGAAGTGAACCAGCTCGCGGTGACTGAAAAGAACGTCGCCGACCCCCCCAGAATTCCCTCCGCCTCCCCATAGGGTGTTTGGACGGAATCAAAAGCAACTGACCCAACGGCCAGAAGAGACATTAGAAACCTCGAATGACGATGTTCGAGTCTGTTGCCACTCGAAACGCAACTCCCTTACGCAACGCGAGCAAATGCGGACGGCAAAACCGGGTGCTCGGCCCGGCCTACTTCTTCAAATACTTCCCCACCAGCAGGTCCAGCCGCTTCCGGGCGGCCGGGGATATTTTTGCAGGATCGGTCAGGATCGCGTGTGCCAGTGCCGACGCGCAGCGGCAATTTCGCTCCTCGGGCAGCGCCCGCACCGCGTGCCGGACGATCTTCTGCGAGTTTTCAATATTGCGCGAGAGATAGTCAAGCACCTGCGTTACGGTGACCGCGTCGTGATCGGGGTGCCAGCAATCGTAGTCGGTCACCATGGCCAGCACGGCGTAGCAGATTTCCGCCTCGCGCGCCAGCTTCGCCTCCTGCAAGCAGGTCATGCCGATGATGTCCATTCCCCACGAGCGATAGAGGTTCGATTCGGCCTTGGTGGAAAACGCCGGACCCTCCATGCACAAGTACGTTCCGCCCTTGTAGGCCGGCACCGTGTGGGCGGCGCAGGCGACGGCAAGCGTATCCACCATTGTGGGGCAAACCGGAGTGTCAAATCCTACGTGTGCCACGATGCCCCCGCCAAAGAACGTGGAGATGCGCTGCCGCGTGCGGTCCACAAACTGCGTGGGCAGCGCCATGTCCGTGGGGTGCAACTCCTCGCGCAGGGATCCCACTGCGCTCACCGCGATGATGCGCTCCACACCCAGCTTCTTGAACCCGTAAATATTGGCGCGGAAGTTGATCTCCGAGGGTGAGATGACGTGGCCGCGTCCGTGCCGCGAGAGAAACGCCACCGGCCGCCCTTCGAGCTTGCCCAGCACATAGGAATCCGAAGGCTTTCCGAAGGGCGTCGTAACCTTCACCTCACGAGCCTTCGCCAGGCCCGGCATCTTGTAGAGCCCGCTGCCGCCGATGACGCCAATCTGTGCTTTCGCCAAACTTCCTCCTCGCATACCCAGGGGGCAGCGCCGTTGTGCGTCACGCAAAGCTTCACCACAGAGCACACAGAGGTTCACCGAGAAAGAAATCTCTGTGTGTTCTGTGGTGAAAGCCTTCCTGACCTACATCGCTGCCGCTTCGAAAGGGTGCTTTTACCCTATCCCTCCACGGGCATCGTAGAAATCTTACCCTCCATATTTACCAAGCGCGCCCAGGGAACGCAAGGGTCATGGGCAAAAACCAGCAGCGCGTTGGCCGCCGCCAGCTCCGGCAGCAGGCGCTTCTTGCTGGCCAGTGTTTCGAGCGGATAAAGGTCGAAACTGGTCATCCACGCGTAGCCGAGATGGGAATGGGTCGGCACCAGGTCGGATGGGAAGTACGCGGTCTGGCCCGTGGATTCCACGCGCACGCATTGCATCCAGCGAGTGTGCCCCGGGCCGACCTCAACGCGCACGCCGGGCACAATTTCCGCGTCGCCGACCAGAAACTCGGTCTGCGCTTCGGCGGCTGCGAAGAATTCCTCGCGATAGCTTGCGCGATTGCGCTCCGTGGCGTTGTGCGCGTCCTCCCATTCACCCCGCTGGATGAAGTACTTCGCGCGCGGAAAGCCCGGCACCAGCTTGCCATTCTCACGCCGCACGTTCCACCCGCAATGGTCGAAGTGCAGGTGTGTATTGATCACGATATCGATGTCTTCCATCCGTAGACCGAGCTTCTGAAGGTCGCCGGGAAGGGTTCGCGAATGTTCGACGCGGTAGATGTCGTTAAACTTCGCATCGTATTTGTCGCCGATGCCAGTTTCCACCACGATGTTGTGGCGCCCGGCTTGAATCAGCAGGCATGTCAGGCCCAGTCGAATGCGGTTCTTCTCATCAGCGGAAATTCGCTTTTCCCACATTGTCTTCGGGACAATAGCGAACATCTGCCCGCCATCCAGCATAAAGCTGCCGTCGGAAAGCCCATGCAGGTTGAACGCGCCCAATTTCACGATTCCTCGATCAGTTCGATCAGCACTCCGGCCGTGCTGGAAGGGTGCAAAAACGCAATACGCTCATTGCAGGCTCCCGTGCGCGCTTCGCGATCAATCAGCCGCACACCGTCGCCTTCCAGTTTCCGCAAAGTCCCCAGCAGGTCTTCAACGGCGAGCGCCAGATGATGAATTCCTTGCCCGCGCTTGGCGATGAATTTGGCAATCGGAGAGTCCGCACCCATCGCCTCCAGTAGCTCCACCCGGACTTCGTTCAGGCGGAACACCGCCACGCGGACCTTCTGGTCCGCCACGGTCTCTTCACTATCAGGAGCTTTGCCGACGAGTCGCTGGAAGAGCGGCACAGCACTCGCGAGCGATTCAACAGCAACGCCCAGGTGGTGCACCTTTGCGGCAGTGATTGAAGACGCCGCGTTGCGCGTCACGCTTGGTTTTAGAAACCCTCCGATGATTTCCTCGACCATCTGATGCGGATCGCGCCGGTGCGAAAGCAGCTCACTAATCTGGCGATCAAGCGAGCCATCGCCGATCGGCTTCGCCACCGCCTTTTCGAAAAGTGTTTGGCGTAGCAATTCCAGGAGTCGGGAGCGCCAATGCTCCCTGCGTCGCCGCTTCGCCGCTTCGTTCTTTTCGCCGAAGGCTCGAAACTGCTCGAGCGATTCAAGCAACTCGCCAATTCCCTGCCCGGTGGTGGCCACGGTCTTGACGATGGGAGGCCGCCAGCCGTCAGGCCGCGTAGCGAGCGAGAGCAGGGCGGTCACTTCCTGCTCCACACGGTCGGCTCCCTGCCGGTCCGACTTGTTGATCACGAAGACATCGGCGATTTCCATCACGCCAGCCTTGAAGGTTTGAATATCATCACCCAGGCCCGGCACCAGCAGAAGAACCGTCGCATCGGCAAGACGCGCCACCTCCACTTCATCCTGCCCCACGCCCACGGTTTCAATCAGGATTCTCTCGCAGCCCGCGGCGTCGAGAATCGCCACTGCGTCCTGCGTGGCGGGCGCGAGTCCGCCGAGCTGCCCGCGCGTGGCCATGCTGCGAATGTATACGCCAGTGTCATGCGCGAGGCTTTGCATGCGCACGCGATCGCCCAGAATGGCCCCGCCGGAAAACGGACTTGTGGGGTCCACGGCCAGGATCCCCACTCGCGCTCCGCGGCGGCGATGCTCGGCCGCCAGCTTCTCCACCAGCGTGCTCTTGCCCGCGCCGGGAGCCCCAGTGATTCCCACCACCTGCGCACGGCCCGTTTGCGGGAAGAG
This sequence comes from Terriglobia bacterium, assembly GCA_030040515.1. Taxonomy (GTDB): domain Bacteria; phylum Acidobacteriota; class Terriglobia; order UBA7540; family UBA7540; genus Bog-366. The sequence goes on along the minus strand of JASHTO010000009.1, from coordinate 392 downwards.
CTCTTGAAGCAGCGGAACAGCCGCTGCGTCGCGGTTCTCAACCAAGGAGATCGCACTGGCGATGGCGCGACGGTCGCCGGCGAGAACCCGTTCCACGAGGCTGCGGTCAATGTCGGGCATGCAAAGTGCGGCCAAATCGGCCGGTGTTTCAGAATAACACAACCGCAGATGCGTCAAGAAACCCTGTAGCGGCGTTCGATCGACTGTCGCCGGCGCTCATCGAGCGCCGCTACAATGCGAGCGCGTCGTGTAGCGGCAAGTGTTCGTGGTACTCTAAGTTGGCGAACATGTCGATGACGCACAAGTCCCTCATCAGCGGTCTGGCGATTGGACTAACCCTCGTGAGTGTCTCGGCCAAGGAGCACAAGGCGCCAACCGCTAAGGTAACCGTC
>JASHTO010000078.1 GCA_030040515.1 Terriglobia bacterium | reverse complement strand
AAAAGAGCAGAAATCACAAATCCGCCGCGCACAACCCACGAAATCCCGGAGGGCACCGATGAAGTTATGGATCCTATCTTTAGCTGCGTATTGTCTGATCATGCCGATGGGGGGTCTCGCTCAGGAAGCGCCCTGCACCATTCAGGATGACGCGGCGTACACCGCGCAGATCAAGAAGGATACCACGGAGCCCTTCTTCACCACCGAACTGGTGGACCACCTTCCGCAAAGCTCCTGCGTGCCGACGCCCGACACTTACCTTGGCCACATTGTGGGCGCGCCGGACATTCTCGATTATACGAAACAGATTAACGGTTACATGCGGTTGCTCGAAAGCAAGTCTCCTCGCATTAAAGTGTTCTCCCTGGGCAATAGCGAAGAAGGACGCGAGATGCTGCTGGTGGCGGTGGCCGACGAAGCAACCATCGCCAACCTCGACCACTATCGTGAGATCACCGCGAAGCTGGCGGACCCGCGAGGCCTCTCAGAAGCGGACGCGCGGGCGCTGGCGGCGCAGGGCAAGCCGATGTACTGGGTCTGCGGCAGCATCCATTCGCCCGAAACCGGCGCGCCGGAGATGCTCATGGAGCTTGCTTACCGGCTGGCCGTTGAGGATTCGCCTCTCATCGACACGATCCGCAGAAAATCCATCGTCTTGATCACGCCCATTGTGGAGACCGACGGGCACGACCGCTTCGTCGATATCTACCTGCACCGCAAGCGCCACCCCGAAGACATTCCCTACCCGCTGACGTGGTGGGGGCACTACGTCTCGCATGACAACAATCGCGACGCCCTCACGCTTTCGCTCGCGCTCTCACGCAACATGATGAATGGATTCCTGAACTGGCACGTGACCGTATTCCACGACCTGCACGAGTCGGAGCCTTACCTCTACATCTCAACCGGCACGGGACCGTACAACGCCTGGCTCGATCCCATCGTGACCACCGAGTGGCAGCAGATGGCCTACTACGAAATTGAAGAGCTCACCAAGCGCGGCGTTATCGGCGTGTGGACGCACGGCTTTTATGACGGCTGGGCGCCGAATTACATGTTCTACCTGGCGAACGGACACAACTCCATCGGCCGGTTCTACGAAACGTTTGGAAATGAGGGAGCGGACACCATGGAGCGCGAATTGACGCCGGGTGAGACCAGCCGCGAGTGGTACCGGCCGAATCCTCCGCTGCCCAAGGTGCAGTGGTCCGCGCGCGACAACGCCAACATGGAAGAGAGCGGAGTGCTGCTGGGAATGTACAACCTGGCGATGAACGGCCAGGAGTACCTGATGAATTTTTACACCAAAAGCCGGCGGTCAATTGAGAAGGCACGGCGCGAAGGCCCGGCCGCCTGGGTGTTTCCGGGTGACGAAGCGCGTCCGTTCGAGCAAGCCCGCCTGCTGAACATGCTGGAAATGCAGGGAATCGAAATTTCGCGCGCGGAAAAGGCTTTCACGGTTTCACTGCCGGCGGATAATTCCACACCCGCAAAGAGCGCGAGCGAAGAAAAGCCCAAGGAAGACGAAAAGCCTGCGGAGCAAGCCAAAGCGCCTGCGCACAGACTGGGTGCGAAGGGCACGGCATCAACAGAAAATGCCAAGCCCGCCGCTGCCGAGAAGGCCGGCAACAAGAAGACCATGGATTTTCCGGCGGGAACCTACGTGATTCGCATGGACCAGCCTTACAGCCGGCTTGCGGACATGCTGCTGGACACGCAGTATTACAGCACGCGCGACCCGCGTTCCTATGATGACACAGGCTGGACAATGGGCGCGCTCGCCAACATTAAAACCGTTCGTGTGATGGACACCGGTGTTCTCGACGTTCCCATGACCAAAGTGCAGGGTTCGATAGTGCCGGCAGGAAGCGTGAGCGGCAAGGGGGAGAGCATTTTCCTGATCGATAACAACGCCTCGAGCGCGCTGGGGGCGTTCCGCTACCACCTGGCGAGCGTCTCGATGGAGGCGGCGGAAGAGCCCTTCGAGGCCGCGGGCCACGAATTCGGACGAGGCACGTTCATCGTCATCGGCGTCGGGCGCGATGAAATTGAAAATGCCGCACACGAGCACGGCCTCGCAGTTTTTGCGGTGGATGAAAAGCCCAGCGTCGCCACGCATCCGCTTGTGGCGGCGCGCATCGCCGTTATGCACAACTGGGAGAGCACGCAGAACGACGGGTGGTTCCGAGTCTCTCTCGATCAACTCAAAATTCCGTATACCTACATCGCCGACACCAAAATTCGTGAAATGCCCAACCTGCGGCAGCAATTTGACGTGATCATCATTCCTCCCGGAAACGGCGACCTGGCTTCGCGCCTCAACGGCATCCCCATGCGCGGCAATCCCCTCCCCTGGAAGAATACCGCCGAGATGCCCAATCTCTTCGCACCAGGTCTCGACACGAGCGACGATATTCGCGGTGGGCTTGGCTACTCCGGTCTTGAGAACCTGGAAGAATTCGTAAAGCAGGGCGGCTTGATGGTGGCCGTGGGAGGCGGGGCCACGCTGCCCATCAGCGGCGGGATCACGGACATGGTGGCGCTGGCGCGCCCGCAAAGATTGATTTGTCCAGGCAGCGTGCTGCTCGCCAAGGTGGAGGACCCCCAGAGCCCGGTCGCTTATGGCTACGGCTCGCAACTCTACGTTTACTTCCGCCCCGGCGCGTTGCTGCGTGTTGAAACAGGATTCGGTTTTGGCGGCTTCGGCGGAGGAGGGGAGACGGCGGGACGTTCGAGCGGCCGCGGCTCGGCCACCGATCCGGACGTAATCCAGGGCCGCGACTACGTTCCGCCCGAAAAACCGCCCAAACGCACACCGCGCGAGCAGGAGCTCTACATCTCGGACGAGGATCGCGAGTTCGAAGGGGCACTGATTCCGCCCGCCAACCAGTTTCCACGCGTGATTCTGCGCTTCTCGGACGCCAAGGATTTGCTTTACAGCGGCGAGCTTGACGACGCATCGGAACTGGCCGAGAAACCGGCGGTCGTAGATGTTCCCCACGGCCAGGGCCACGTGCTGTTCTTCTCCAACAATCCCATGTGGCGCAACGAAACGTCCGGAAGTTTCGAGTTGCTGCTGAATGCCGTCATGAACTATCGCAGCCTTGACGTGGGCCGGTCGAGTCCCAAGTCCGAAGAGAAGAAGTAAGCATCTGTGGCGCGGGTGTCCCCACCCGCGCTACAGCCCAAGTGAGAAATTCGTGCTGGGTCAGTTTGAATTCCGTAGGGGCAGGGCTTGTCCCTGCCTTCCAGTCCAGCGACATCGGGCAGGGCACCCGCAAGAGGTGCCCCTACGCCGAAATCTCAAATTGACCCACTCGGGAAATTCGCATCGGAAATTCGCATTGGTGCCAAAAATCACCGTTCAAAGTATAATTCCGGATGACGCGCTGCACCTCCGCGCATCCAATGTAATTGATGCCTGACCAACGGCCACGCTTACAGCGTGTCGGCTTGGCCCAACTTCTCGTCCTGAGCCTCCCATTCATCGCTCAGGGGGCCGTTCCTGACACCCAGACGCTTCGCGGCAAAGTTGTAGACCCGAGCAGCAACCCCATCGCCGGGGCGGTCTGCACTTTGCGAGGTCGAACTTTGCCCGAGCAGGGGCGCCCCGTCACCACGGGCACTCACGGTGGGTTCGAATTCACTGGGCTGATTCCGGGTGTCTACCGGGTCACCTGCGCGGCGCTGGGTTTCGAGCCTGTGGCCAAGACGGGGATTCAGGTCACGGTCGCCGAGGAGTCGGCCGCGCTCCTCATCGAACTGCATCCCGAGATCATTCACACCAAAGTGGAAGTCAGCGCCCAGGCGCCCAAGCCCTCGGGGCAGGGGGCTGCGCCGCCGGCGGTCCTCACGAATCAACAGATCAAATCCCTTCCCCTGGTCGTGCAAAAGTTCAAGGCCGCACTGCCCATAATTCCAGGCGTCGTTCGAACTCCCGACGGCAGGATCGCCATGAAAGGCGTCTTGGAGAACCAAGGCACGCTGCTGGTGGATTCCGCCGAAACTGTCGACCCGGTGACAGGCAGCTTTTCTATTGACGTACCTGTAGACGCAATAGAGTCCATCGATGTTTTCAAAGCCACCTATCAAGCTGAATACGGCCGCTTCGCCGGCGGCCTAACCACCATCCAAACCAAAGCGCCCTCGAGCAAGTGGGACTATGAGCTGAACGACTTTGTGCCCACACCGCGTTTTGAGACCGGTCATTTGGTGGGCATTGCCGATGACTCTCCGCGTGTCTATTTTTCCGGCCCGTTGCTGAAGGATCGACTGACATTCTCCGAAGCGTTCACCTACAACTATTCGTCGCAATCGGTCCGCGGACTGGCGTGGCCCAACAATCAGACCCGCCGGGAGGGTTGGACGTCATTCTCGGACTTCTACTACGCCTTGTCATCGCAACACCTGGCCAGCGTGGACGTGGAGATCTTCCCCGATCGCCGTCAGTACGACAATATCGATAGCTTGATTCCCCAAACCGCCTCCGCTGACTACGCTCAAAGTGGCTATTCCATTGGTTTGCACGATCACTACCTCTTCCACAACGGTGGAATTCTGACCACACTCGCGCAATTCACGGATTTTGACAGTTACACGCACGGCCAGGGACCGGCGGATTTGCAAATCACTCCGACAGGCTGGGAGGGCAATTTCTTCAATGCCTGGACGCGCAGCAGCAACCAACAGGAGGTGCAGGAAAGCTACCTCTTCCCGCGCAAGCACTGGCACGGCGCGCACGATTTCAAGATTGGCGGCGATGCCGTCCACCGCGCTTACCAGGGCACCAGCATTGATCATCCTGTGCAACTCCTGCGCGAGGACGGCTCACTGGCTGAAGAGATTGACTTCAGCCCGGCCGGCCACCTGGCTACCGCCGACACCGAACTCGCGGCGTTCGGTGAAGACCACTGGATTCTCAACCACTACGTTTCAGTTGACACGGGAATGCGCGTTTCCGGCCAGACGCTGGGCGAACGTTCCGCCCTGTCTCCGCGCGGGGGAGCAACGTTCTCACCCGACAAGAAAGGAAGGACGATTTTCCGCGGCGGCGTTGGGGTTTTCTACGATCGCCTGCCGCTTCTCGCCGGCGATTACAATCAGAATCCCAATCGGCAGGTTACGCTCTTTGACACTAGCGGTGTGGCGCTCGGTCCGCCCACGGTTTACGTTCCCTATTACGAGGAATTCGCCGACGACGGCAAAATGATTCTCCCTTCCGGCACGCGCCTCGGGAGCACACCCTACAACATCACATGGAATACAGAATTCGACCAGGAAATCCGCCCTGATCTCGTCGCACGGGTCAGCTTTCTGGCCAGCAAGACTGACAATGAGTTCACGGTGAATCCCGAAACCCTCTCCCCCACCACCGGGTACCTGCTGCTCACCAATCTAGGTCAATCGCGCTACCACGAGTTTGAGGCCACGGTGCGCGCGCACCCCAACGACAAGGCGGATTTCAACATCTCCTACGTCAATAGCCAGGCGCGCGGCGACTTGAACACCATGGCCTGGGTTTACATCCCCTACGAGCAACCGGTCATCGAGCCGGACCTGTTCGGTACGCTTCCGACCAATGTGCCCGACCGTGTGGTGACGTGGGGCCGGTTCAAGCTGCCGCAAAAAGTCATTGTCAGCCCGCTGCTCGACTGGCACTCGGGATTTCCATTTTCGATCTTCGACGACCTGCAGAACTACGTCGGCCCGCCCAACAGCCGCCGCTTCCCCACGTTCCTTTCGCTCGACCTGAAAACCTCTGAGGATTTTTCGATTTCCTTCATTCCCTGGGTACGGAAGCATATGCTGCGTGGCTCGATTGAGGTCTTCAATCTGACCAATCACGGCAACTTCCGCGATGTCTATAACACCGTCACCTCACCCTACTTCGGCAATTATGCCGGGTTTCTGCATCGCTTCTATGATTTGTCTCTCGATGTGGTGTACTAAACAGCACAATTCGGTTCGGAATTGTAGCGGCGGTCTGCGACCGCCGTCGGCACTCAAAGAGCGCCGCACAGCAAAGCGGACCACTAAGGTCACATTGTTCTTGTGGCGTGGTCTTGACGTATGCTATTGATGCTCATTGGGACTTGCGAGCCAAATGGCCGGTGATTACAAATCGGAGATGGTGAAGATCTACCACTCGCTGGGCCGCAAGAAACGGCTGGGGACGGTGATTTTCTTCGTTACCTCGCTCTGCAATGCCAAGTGCCGGACGTGCTTCTACTGGCAGGAGCTCAACCAGCGCGGCGATTTGACCTGGGACGAAATCCGCAAGCTCGCGTTCAGCATGCCGCCCTTCACCGACCTGTGGCTTTCCGGCGGCGAGCCCCTGCTGCGGCGCGAACTGACCGACATCATTCATCTCTTCCACACGAATAATGGCGTGCGCTGGGTCAATCTGCCCATTAACGGCCTCCTGCCCGAGCGCACCGGCGAGTGGGTGGCGCGCATCTGCGAGGAAAATCCCGAACTCCAGCTTGACGTCAACGTGGCGCTTGACGGCTTGGGCGAAATGCAGGATTCCATTCGCGCTGTGCCCGGGAATTTCGAGAAGACACTCGAGACGCTCGAAACCCTTCAGCCCTGCCGGCAGAAATACCCACGTCTGCGCGTCAATATCAACACGGTGATATGCGCGGAGAATTTCGACCAGGTGATGGCGATTGCGGATTACGTGAAAGCGCACTGCACTGTGGACGGCCACTACTTCAACATCATTCGCGGGTCGGCCAAGGACGCCTCGCTCAAGCAAGTCCCCACGCATCGCCTGGCTGCTCTCTACAAAGATCTACAATCCGTCTACGACTACTACGCCGCGAACGTCCTGCACCGCCACAGCGGCGCGGCTCGCAAGCTGGCGCAGGTCTATTATCAGGGCACCCTCGCGCTGCACAACAAGATCCAGCTTGAAAACGCCGTCGAGCCACATCCCTGGCCCATGCCCTGCACCGCAGGCGAAACTTCCATCGTCATCGATTTCAACGGCGACGTGCGCTCCTGTGAGCTGCGCGGCAAGCTCGCCAACTTGCGCGATTACGACTGTGATTTCCAGCGGCTCTGGGAAACGCAGCAGCGCCAGGAAGAGCTCGGTGCCATCGTGCAC
>JASHTO010000077.1 GCA_030040515.1 Terriglobia bacterium | reverse complement strand
GTTTTTTCTTGACAAGGAGTTATTCCTCTCGTATTAAGAGACCTTAAAGTATTTTCAAGCCTGAAAACGCGTTGTAAAAGCCCGGTCGAGGAGGTTTTCCCCGCTTATCAAGGCTGTCAATCAGGCGAAAAGGGCGGGAGGGGTGGCAGGATGCTCCGATTTTTGCTCGGGGAGGAAAAAGATGATCTACTTTACCGAATTACAAAATCTCCCGCTGTACGGAGCGAAGGGTGAGTATTTAGGCGAACTCGAAGACCTCTGCGTTGACCCTGGCCAGAAAGTGGCGCGCGTCGCCTCTTACCTTGTCCGGACCCCGCGCAAGGAGCTCCAGTGCATCGCCTACACCCAGATCCAATCCCTTTCTGTGCGGGCGGGTCAAACCAATGTGCTGCGAGGCGACGTTCGGTGCTATACGCCGGATGAGGCGCTGATTCGAATCAAGAAAGATGTGCTTGACCAACAAATCATCGACGTCAATAACCGCAAGGTGGTGCGCGTAAATGACGTTGACTTTGACATTGAGCCCAAAGACGGGCACAGCGAACTTCGCATAGTTGCCGTTAATGTGGGACTCGCGGCGGCCGCCCGTCGCCTCCTGAAGGGCACCATGCCCAAGCACAACATCCGCCAGATCACCGACGTTCTGCCCACCCGGGCCATCCTGTGGGAATTTGTGAACCTCATCGCCTCCGACCCGGCGCGGCGCGTGAAATTGCGCATATCCTACGATCGCCTGGCGGAATTGCACCCAGCCGACATCGCCGACATTCTGGAAGAACTCAGCCATAGCGAGCAGCAGGCCTTGATCGAATCACTGGACGAAGAGACCGCCGCCCATGCCCTTTCCGAAATTCCCACCAAAATGCAGGCGGATTTGCTCGAAAGCATCCCACCCGAGAAGGCAGCGGACATTGTTGAAGAGATGCCTCCGGATGAGGCAGCCGACGTCCTGAACCAACTCCCTCCGGAAACCTCTGCGGAACTTCTGGCCGACATGGAGAAGGAGGATGCCAAGGAGGTCCGGGAGCTTTTGGGTTTTGAAGAGAATACGGCCGGGTCGTTGATGACCAATGAATACGTCGTCGTCCATGAATCAGCCAATGTCGAGGGAGCCATCGCGGCCCTGCGAAATTTCGAAGGGGATGTGGAATCGCTCCAGCAGATTTTCATGATTGATAACGAGGCGGCGTTGAAAGGCGCGGTACCCATCGGACGAATCGTTCTGGCCGCCGCCAGCACTCCGCTCATGGATCTCTCCGTGGATCCTTTGATTTTGGTGAAAGCGCACGAGAGCGCGAAGGCCGTCGTGGATCTATTTCATAAGTACAATCTGATTTCTCTTCCGGTTGTGGACGAAGACCGCCATTTGCTGGGTTATGTTACCGCTGATGACGTTCTGGAGCTGGTGATCAATCGCAAATAGGTCGGGGAGCGTACGTTGCGGTGAAAATCAAAAGTTTCCGGCATTTTCGAACGCGCGTGTTGATATTCCTCGCTGTCCTTGGCCCGGGCATCATCACGGCCAACGTGGACAATGACGCGGGTGGGATCTACACCTATTCCGTGGCGGGGGCGAAATATGGCCTCTCGCTTCTCTGGACGCTAATCCCCATCACCATTGCCCTCATCATCGTCCAGGAGATGGTGGGCCGCATGGGTGTGGTGACCGGCAAAGGCCTGGCGGACCTGATTCGAGAGGAATATGGGTTTCGAACCACTTTCATCCTGATGGTGTTGCTCATCATCACCGATTTGGGAAATACGGTCTCGGAGTTTGCCGGGCTGGCCTCGGGAACTTCGGTGTTTCACATGAGCCGGTTCGTGGCCGTTCCGCTGGGCGCGATTTTTGTCTGGTTGCTTGTGGTGAAGGGGAGTTATCGATACGTGGAAAAGGTTTTCCTGGCGGCATGTGTCATTTATATTGCTTATCCCATCTCCTGCTTCCTCTCACACCCCGATTGGCCCACGGCGCTGTGGAGCACCGTGAAGCCTTCTTTCCAGTTCAGCGGTGGATACCTTTATATGGTGATTGGTTTAGTGGGGACAACGATTGCGCCCTGGATGCAATTCTATCTCCAGTCGGCGGTGGTGGAAAAAGGGGTCAAAATCAAAGATTATTTTTACTCGCGGTTGGATGTGATCGTCGGCTGCATCATTACGGATGTGGTGGCTTTCTTCATCATCGTCGCTTGCGCCGCCACCATCTACCTGACGGGCCATCGGGATATCAAGGATGCCGGCGATGCTGCCATGGCGCTACGCCCGCTTGCCGGCCACGCCGCCAGCGCTCTTTTTGCTGTTGGTCTGTGCAATGCGTCGCTGTTTTCCGCGTGTATCCTTCCGCTGGCTACCGCGTACTATGTTTGCGAAGGATTGGGTCTGGAGTCGGGGATCAACAAGCGCTTTAAAGAAGCTCCGGCTTTTTACTGGCTTTATACCAGTTTGATTTTTCTGGGCATGCTCGCGGTCTTACTCTTGAGTGAGTCTCAGCAGGTTCCCATCATTCTGCTTTCCCAGGTTGCCAACGGCATCCTGCTGCCGTTTGTGGTGATCTTCATGCTCCAACTTACAAACCGCAGAGACGTTATGGGGATCTATCGGAATTCCCGCTCCTTCAACGTCATTGCCTGGACTACCTGCATCGTGATGATGGTCCTTACAGCAATGTTAGCGATAACCAGCCTCATGCCCGGCAAGGTTCCAAGCTGAGCCCGCATCGAAAGACAAGCACAGAAAAGTAGTGAATCGGTGAAGAACGCCTCTCGGGGCGCTTGCTGACCGCTTCCGGCTTGCTTGCGGTAACCACGCGGGTATGCTAGGGTTTTATTGTCTTAGGATAGGCACAAGGTCCGAGTCCCCGTGACGACGCAACCTATCGAAGTAAATCTCCCGGATCAGATCGCGCTTGACCGCCTGCCCCGGCACATCGCCATTATCATGGATGGGAATGGGCGATGGGCGAAGCGGAGGCGGCTGCCGCGCATCGCGGGCCACCGCGCCGGAATCAAGGCCGTGCGGCAGGCGGTGGAGACTTGCGCGCACCTGGGCGTTCCCTACCTAACTCTTTATGCTTTTTCAATCGAAAATTGGAAGCGGCCGCACACCGAAATCAAGCTGCTCATGGGGTTACTGCGTGAATATCTGAAGAAAGAAATTGAAGAGTTGAACCGGCAAAATATCCGGCTCCTCGTAATCGGAAGAATTCAGGATCTGCCCCAGCCGGTGATCAAGGATTTAGAGAACGCGCTTGATCAGACCCGAAAGAATACCGGCTTGCACCTCGTGCTGGCGTTGAATTATGGCGCGCGCGCGGAATTGGTGGATGCCGTGCGCGAAATCGTTGCCCGCGCCCGGCATAATGGAACCATGGAGATCGATGAGCCCCTGCTGAGCTCGTATCTTTATACGAGCGGCCTGCCCGATCCAGACCTCCTGATCCGCACCAGCGGGGAGTTGCGGCTGAGTAATTTCCTCCTTTGGCAGGCGGCCTATGCGGAGCTTTGGGTAACAGAAACACTGTGGCCGGATTTCACGCAAAAGGACCTATACCAGGCGATTGCCGATTTCCAACGGCGCGAACGGCGCTACGGTGGCCTGGGATTGAGCTAAGTTGGCCCCACAAAATAATGCGCATCATCCCTGTCCAGGGGCAGGGGTAGCCACGGTCAGGGCTTTTCTGACCGTGGGTTGGCGAGTCGTGGACAAACCCACGGTCAACCCGCGCTGCGAGTTGACCGTGGCTACCCCGGCATGCCGCACAATGAAGCGCGTTACTTTGTGTGGCCAACTTAGTCTTCAGCCCTCAGTGATCAGTTGTCAGTCGACTGGAATGTACAATGGTCGATGGGCAAGGCATTTGAAATAAGCCTGCCAATTCATCAACTGATGACGGACGACTGACAACGGCATGTTAAAACGCACTCTGACGGCACTCCTCTTAATTCCTCCTGTCATTTATCTGCTCGGGTGGTCGCCGGAATGGCTCTTTCTATTGGCCGTGGCGGCCGCGGTGGTGCTGGGGCTGCGCGAGTACTTCGCATTGTGCTCTGCAATGGGTTATCGGGTGTATCCCTGGATAGGCTATGTTGTTGCCGTGGCCATTTGCTGCGCCCGATTGCTGCCCGCGCCTGTAACCAATGCCCCGACCATTCCCTGGGCCGCAGCCGCGCTGTTGATCATTACCACTTGGGCTTTGCGGCGGGGGACAGACTTGAAAGATTATCTTGCCGCCGTGTCACTCACACTTCTGGGGATTGTATATATTGGGTTCACACTTTCCTGCTTGATTTCAATTCGATTTCAATCCTACCCGAGGAAGGTCATGAGGGGAGAGAACGTCGGCGGAAGTCACTTCATCAGTCCGGGTTCAATCTGTTTATTGTTCCTCTTCATTGTAATTTGGATAGGCGACACTTGTGCTTACCTGGTGGGCCGCCCCTTGGGGCGAATACCGTTTTTCAGCCGCATCTCGCCGCGCAAAACCTGGGAGGGAGCACTGGCAGGTCTGGCCGGCAGCCTTTTGGCGGCCTGGGCATTCGATCATTGGTTTTGGAAAACCGGACAGGTAATCGCCACATTGCTGTTAGCAGCCTGGGTGGCAATTGCCGGCCAGGTTGGGGATTTGGTTGAATCCGCGATGAAGCGGGCCGCCAATCAGAAAGATTCAGGAACGATCCTGCCGGGCCACGGAGGCTTTCTTGACCGAATTGATAGCCTTTTGTTTGCCGCGCCCGCTTTGTGGTTGGCCATCACTGCTTTGTTAAACCTCATTGGCGACTTTTCATGACTCAGGGTCTTTGCATTCTCGGCTCAACGGGCTCGATCGGCCAAAATTGTCTGCGCGTCGTGGACTCACTCCCGGATCGCTTCCACGTCGCGGCGCTCTCGGCGGGGAAGAATATCGATGTGCTGGCCTCGCAAGTGGTGAAGTACCACCCCAGAATCGTGGTGGTGAGCGCGCGAGATTACCGGGACCCATTGCGGGAACGCTTGAAGCGGGCCGGCTACAACCGGCGGGTGAGAATCAGCTTCGGAGTCGAAGGCCAGGTGGAGGCCGCAACCCACTCTGCCGTGGATTTTGTCGTTTCTGCGGCACATGGCACGACCGGATTGGTGGCCACTTACCAGGCCGTTTGCCACGGCAAACGCCTCGGGTTGGCCAACAAGGAAACATTAGTAGCTGCCGGCGAACTTGTTATGGCGGCAGCGGCCCGAAAGGGAATTGAGGTTCTTCCGATTGACAGTGAACATTGCGCCGTTCACCAGTGCCGGCGCGCCGGGGAAGGTAAAGAAGTTCAGCGCATCGTCTTAACGGCTTCGGGAGGACCGTTTCTCCAAACTCCTTTGCGCGATTTCGACGCGATTACCGCTGAGCAGGCGCTGAAGCATCCCGTTTGGCGCATGGGCGGACGAATCACCATTGATTCCGCCACATTGGTGAATAAGGGCCTGGAAATTATTGAAGCGCATTGGCTTTTTGGCGTTGCTCCCGGGCAGATTGACGTCGTAATCCACCCCGAATCCATCATCCATTCCATGGTAGAATTTGTAGATGGGTCGGTCATGGCGCAATTAGGAGTTCCGGATATGCGCATCCCCATTCAGTATGCGCTCACCTACCCGGATCGGCTGGGCATCACGGAAAAGGGGCTGGTGCTGGACCTCATCGCCGCGCGCCGCCTGCATTTTGTGAGACCTGATACCCGGCGATTTCCCAGTTTGAATTTGGCGCGTGAGGCTTTGGCACAGGGCGGAATCATGCCCTGTGTCTTGAACGCCGCAGATGAGGTGGCAGTCGAGGCGTTCTTGAATAAGCGCCTGCGGTTTTCTTCGATCCCAAGGTTGATCGAAGAGGTAATGGGCCAAATGCACGCATATGGACCTGCCAATTCTCTGGAAGACGTATTGGCAGGAGATCAGGAAGCCCGCCGCCGGGCGGAGCAGGTGATTGAGGAAATTTTGCCCTAGGGAGCAGTTTCCCTTATGGTGGGGAATTTTATAACAGGCGCGCTGGTAGTGGTTGTGGTCCTCGGGGTCATGATCTTTCTCCACGAGTTGGGGCATTTCGTGGCGGCGAAATCCTTTGGCGTGCGCGTTCTGGTTTTCTCTTTGGGATTTGGAAAAACACTCCTTCACATCCAGCGGGGCGACACGGATTACCGCATCAGTGCTTTGCCGTTCGGCGGCTACGTCAAAATGGCGGGAGATGATCCTTCCGACTCGCGGAAAGGCGAAGAAGGGGAGTTTCTCTCCCAACCTCGCTGGCGGCGTTTTGTCATCGTGGTGATGGGACCGGTGATGAACGTTTTGCTGGCCGTCGTCGTTTTGACCGGACTGTATAAGGTTCATTTCCAGCGTCCGGCCTACCTTGACCAGCCGGTGCGCATCGGAGATATCGACACTGGTTCGCCGGCTGCGCAAGCCAACATCCATCCCGGCGATCTGATCCTCCGATTCGGCTCACAGGAAAATCCCAAGTGGGAAGATGTTGAGTTCAAAATCCTGACCAGCGCCAACGAAGTTTTTCCGCTGGAAATCGAGCGGAACGGGGAGATCGTGAAGACCACCCTGACGACAACCGCCGTCGGCGCGGACCGGGAAGGTTACGCCGGATGGGAGCCAACCGCTCCGGGTATCCTCGATTCTGTGGAGCCCGGGCTCCCCGCGGAAAAGGCCGGATTAAAGCCCGGTGACGATGTCGTGGGAATCGACGGCCGCAAGGTTTTCTACTTCCCGGATATTGTGCACGCAATCCAAAACTGCAATGGCAAGCCCTTGAACTTGGAAGTCGCCCGGCAGGGGCACGATTTTCAAGTCTCACTTCAGCCTGTTTATCGCGACATGATGGGCGAAAAGCGCTGGTGGGTGGGGTTTCGGTTCCAGGATGGCATTGTCGTTCTCCACTTGTCTTGGGTGCAAGCGCTTAAAACATCCCTGGATGAAAACGTCCGCAATTGCGTCGTGACTTTTGACGTACTGTGGAAAATCCTGACGCGACGCATGTCAGCCCGCACGCTTTCCGGCCCGATTGGCATCGCGCAAATGTCTGAGAAGGCCTATCGAGAGGGGTTCTCGGAGCTACTTTTCCTCGTCGCCTTCATCAGTTTGCAGTTGGGAATTTTCAACCTGTTGCCCATTCCCGTCCTTGACGGTGGCGCGATTCTGCTCTTGCTCGTGGAAGGATTAATGCGGCGGGACCTGAGCCTGGAGGTCAAGGAGCGCTTCTTGCAGGTGGGAATCGTGTTCCTCCTCCTGCTTGCGGCGTTTGCGATGTATAATGACTTAGTGAAGACGTTTCGACCCTATTAGGGGCAGCCGTATGTATTTCGAGGTCCGTAGCGACCAACAAGCGGCCAACCCCTCAAGGGGGAGGAAACGATCGCATTTTTTGTTCGACTTTGATAGCTAACCGTTTGCCATTTTGACAAAGGAGCTTCCGTGAACTTTAGCGACACCGAATTCTTTCCGCCCCGGCGAAAGACTCGCCCGGTAAAGGTCGGACGCCTTACAGTCGGCGGCGACGCCGCAATTGCCGTCCAGTCCATGACCAAGACGGACACACGCGAGGTGGAAAAGACCGTCGAACAAATCCACCAGATGGAGGCCGCAGGATGCGAAATGGTTCGTCTCGCGGTGCCGGATTTGGAAGCTGCCCAGGCCCTTCCTGAAATCCGCAAGCTTTGCCCTGAATCCATTCTCGTTTCGGATATTCATTTTCAATACAAATTTGCGTTGATGGCACTGGACGCCGGCATCGATAAGCTCCGCATCAATCCCGGCAATATCGGCGACGCCGAAAAGGTCCGCATGGTGGTGCGGCGCGCTCAGGAACAAAAAGTTCCCATCCGCATCGGGGTAAACGCCGGTTCACTGGAACGCCGGCTACTCGAAAAATACGGCTATCCTACACCCGAAGCGATGGTGGAAAGCGCCCTTTACCACATTCAGATTTTAGAGGAATTGGGCTTTACCGACACCATCGTCTCGCTGAAGGCCTCCAACGTAAAATTGACCGTCGCTGCTTACC
Source organism: Terriglobia bacterium (assembly GCA_030040515.1). Lineage (GTDB taxonomy): Bacteria > Acidobacteriota > Terriglobia > UBA7540 > UBA7540 > Bog-366. Next base: position 3,495 of record JASHTO010000077.1, on the reverse strand, counting down.
GGCTGCTCTCCAAACAAGTGGATTACCCCCTGCACTTGGGAATTACCGAAGCCGGGACTCAGTTTTCAGGCACCGTAAAGTCATGCGTGGGGATGGGAATGCTCCTGGCGGAAGGAATTGGGGATACCATCCGGGTTTCTCTGGCCACGGATCCGGTCGAGGAAGTGCGCGTGGCTTTTGAGCTGCTGAAGTCGCTCGAGCTCCGCAGTCGCGGACCTGTGGTGATCGCCTGTCCGACCTGTGGACGGCTGGAAGTTGACCTTTTCAAGATCGCCGGCGAAATTGAGCAGGCCACCAAGCACATTAAGACTCCGATTAGCCTGGCGGTCATGGGTTGTGCGGTCAATGGGCCAGGCGAGGCACGCGAAGCCGATCTGGGCGTTGCCGCGGGCCGCGGAAATGGAATGATCTACCGCGAAGGGAAAGCCATCCGTCGCGTCAAAGAAGAAGAGATCGTCTCGGCGTTGCTGGAAGAAGTTGAACGCTTCATTTCGGATAAGGCCGCCGGCGTGAACACGGCTCCTCCTGAAATTGACGTCAATCCTGAGCCCGCTGCCGCGCAGACTCCGCTGGTCGCAATTAAGTAGACGCCGTCTGGCCGGTTTGACTCAATACTTTCGCCTTTCGTTTCATTAAACCCGCGAATCTATACAGAGCGACATAAATTGTAGCGGCGCTCTACGACCCGTCGCCAGAAGACGGCTTTGGGTCGCAGGGCGAGCGCCGACCGGCGGTCATAGACCGCCGCTACAGCCAAATATGCAAACACTTATGTCGTTCCGTATAACTTCCTCGATGCGCGCAGACCCGATGCGGCAGAGGCTCAATCGGCCGTCGGGGATCCAATGAGGGGACGCGCCTGAAGGGTGGCGTGTTGCCGATAGCGCTTTAACAAGCGGAAGAATTTGACGGAGCGCCGGGCGTCTTCTTGAATTTGAATCTTGAGAATCGCGGGGTTGGGAAACTTCATTTCGTCGCGGAGCCGGAAAAGAAATTCGATTTCCATATCCACCACAGCGATTTCCCCGGAATGCTCCAGCAAGAAGGTCTCCACCGTCAAGCGATGGTCGCCGAAAGTCGGTTTAAATCCCACATTGGTTACAGAATCGCAGGCGACGCCGCCCAGAAAGGTGCGGGTGACGTAAACCCCAATCTTGGGCAGTTGTTCCTCGATGGGTGCGAGATTGAGCGTCGGGACCGTATGCTTACGGCCGACTCCTAGTCCGGCAACAATCGGTCCGCGGGAGGAAAACGGCCGTCCCAGCAGGCGCTGTGCCTTATGGACCTGACCCTCGGTCAAGAGTTCCCGGATGCGCGTGCTGGAAACGCGGTCGCCACGAATCCAGAGCATGGGCAATATCTCGACGCGGAATCCCTCCTGGTTCCCTAGCGCTTCAAGAATCTCGGTATCGCCCGACTGACGATAACCAAACCGGAAATTCGGCCCCACATGGACCGATGAGGCGTGCAGGGGATTCACAAGGACACGGCGTACAAACTCCAGCGGCGATTGGTGCGCAAGCTCCCGCGTAAACGGCAGAACCACCAGGACATCGATTCCGGTGGCGGCAATCAATTCAATTTTTCGCGCCAGCGGCGTCAGGACTTTGGGGGCATGATCGGGCGCAAGTATCTTGATGGGGTGCGGCTCAAAAGTAACTGCCACTGCCAATGCGCCCTGCGGGCGTGCCACTTCCACCACGCGGCGAAGCAGTCTCTGGTGTGCAAGGTGAACACCGTCAAAGTTGCCGATGGTTACCACGCTTGGCGCCGGCGATTTACCAAGTTCGTGAAGTTGCTGAATAATGCGCATCAGGCAGATCCATTTGGGGCGAGGAAAACGATGGCAGCGGAAATTCAGGCTCCGCCCGTCGCGCCCCTCTAAAAATCCAATTCTAATCCATCATAAGCCAATTGGACATGCCCGGGGAGGGCAGAGTTGGTCGATTCATGCCCGAGCTCATGCGCGATGTGCGTGAAGAACGCACGCTGCGGCTTCACGCGGTCAACAATGGCCAAAGCCTGGGCGAGGGTAAAGTGAGTGGGATGGGGCTTGATGCGAAGCGCATCAAGAATGAGGGTATGGAGTCCCTCCAGCAGGGAAAAGCTGGATTCAGGAATTTCACTGACATCCGTCAGATAAGCCGTGTCGTGAAATCGGTATCCCAAAATCGGCAAGTTCCCATGGACGACCGGCACGGGGATCATTTTTAACCCCCATAGGTCAAACGGCCCTTCAACCACATGAGGGTCGAGCCGGCCAATACCCCCGTATGCGTAATCTCCGTTAAAAATATATGCGAAGGTGGAACGAATCGTGGCCATGCAGCGCGCATCGGCGTAAATGGGAATAGGGACCTGTTGCCGGAAATAATACACCCGCGTGTCATCCAGGCCCAGAATGTGGTCAGCGTGTGCGTGGGTAAAAACTGCGGCATCGAGGCGGGTCAGGCCCGCGCGCATGGCCTGGATGCGAAAGTCGGGCGAGGTATCGATCACCACCATCCGGCTGTCATGTTCGAGAAGAATGGATGGCCGTGTGCGCTTATCGCGCAAATCGGAGGAGGTACAAACCTCGCACTGACAAGCAAGAATGGGAACTCCTGTGGACGTCCCTGTGCCGAGGAAATGGAGTTTCATTGCCCTTTGCGTGTCTGGCGCTTTTGCAATTCCACAAACGTCATTCGCAGCTCGTAAAGAACCTCGTCGAGCAGCCGGGATTCGCCGGCGGTCAGGTTGCCTTTGGTCTTTTCCTGCAAAACCTCAAGCAGGTCGATGGTGCGCTGGGCATTCACCATGTCAGGTGGAATGCGCTCACCCCCCGGCCCCGGGATTAAGCCGAGCTGAAACATGGTGGTGGTACTAAGATAAGAGACCAAGGTCTCGAATCCGGACGGTTCGTCTGAGGATCTGCCTTCCAAAGGGCTCGCCATATCTTGCCACGCGGCCTGGTCAGGCGGGTGGGGAGTTTCTGGCTTTTTCACTTCGGGCGGATTCTCTGCGCGGGGAGAGCCTTCCACCGTGAAAGCCCGGCGATCAACCACCTTGAACCCGGAGGGACCATCTTTTTCATCTGCCATGGAGTGCCTCGCGTACCTGGGGACTGCCCTCCGACGTGCCGACAAGCCGCCTGAAACGCTCAACCGGCTGGGCTCCGTGCCGATAACAGTGTTCGTGCCTGGAACTCACATTGAAGGGTGGCGCGAACAACGCCCGCACGCAGGTCGGAATCAACCCCAATCCTTAATTTCTCAGTGTAGCAATAAACCAGAAAACCAACAAGCCCGTGCGTAATGGGTCAGTTTCAGATCTCGGAGTAGGGGCACCCCTCGCCCTGCGGCCCATAGCCTTCGGGCGACGGGTCGCGGGTGCCCTGGATTTAAGGGCAGGGACGAGCCCTGCCCCTACGGAATTTCAAACTGACCCACTACCAGCCCGTGAAGGCACACGCTTGCGCATTCCCGCCAGGGCTTGGTAGATTACTGGCTCAAACTT
>JASHTO010000076.1 GCA_030040515.1 Terriglobia bacterium | reverse complement strand
CTGTGGCCGTTCGATGGCGCCAAAGGGAATTTCGTCCGTGCGTTTGCCGTCTTTGACGGTGGTCGGGAACAGCGCGCGATAGCGCACGTGGGCATCATTGTTCAGGATCTGCGTCTCGATATCGACACGACGAACACCCGCGTAAAGCCGCACGCGCGTCGAGAAGGTTCCATGGGCGAAGGGATGCGAGACGTGGTACTCGGAGAAAACCGGACCATCGGAGGAGTACCCACTTCCCCCCATCCACTCGCTGCTGAACCTGGAGCGCGTTTTGTCAGGCAGCAGAATCGGCCGCGTCATGGCAATGTTCCGCCCACCGTTCAGGTTTCCGTAAAGTTGCCAAAGGTCGCCGCCATCCTGCTCCTGCGCCACCACGTTGCCCGGTGCGCGCAGAGCTTCCCAGCCCGTCGATTTCTCCACCAGGCTGGTCATCTCACCCGTCCACAAGTTGAAGGTGGTGCGGAAATACTCATTCTCGATTGTGCCCTGGTCGCCCTGCCCCGCGGATGCTGATTCCCATGCGTGCGGAGCGGCAAATGCCCGTTGTGGGACCACATGATAGACCCTGTAACCCAGCGCCGGCACATCTTGCGCGACAAAAGTCATGTGGGCGTGGCGAATTCCTCCATCGCCGTAGCGGCTCACGTCAGAAAGCTGGAGGGGCGCAGGGTTGCCCTCGGAATTCATCAGGGCGAGATCGACGAAGCCCGCTTCGGTCAAATCAATATCCGATTCCGCGACGTCGGTGCGTGGCCAGCCGAGCGTGTTGAAAACCACAATCGGAATTCCCTCACCGCGCGTATCGATTTTGGAGGCGATTTGCCCCGCGGAGGCGTCAATCATCTGGTCCGTTAAACGCTCGGAGAAGTTGTAGCCGCGCACCACGTCATCATAAACCTTGTCCACCATGACGCCGGAAGCGAGATCATGGGTTTGGTTGAAGAGCACGGGCTCCCAGGCGCGCAGGAGTTCGTCCACATCCTGCGGCGAGCCCACCCAGTGCGCCAGCGCCGCGAATTTCTCCGCTGCAGAAAGCAGATTCTCCATCTTGCGCATGCGTTGCTTCAGCTCAATTCGGCTGCTGTAGATTCCCTGAAAGATAGGATTGAGCTCGCCGCCCACCACGGGACGGTCCGCGCGCTTCGCCACCGCCGCCTCAAAGTCCGTGGGCAGGCCGATCTTCAGAGTGAAGGGCGCATCGCCCTTCTGGTTGAATTCCTTCACGATTTCGGGAAGATAGCCCTCCGGCTCGGAAACATCGGCGCCGTCCATCGCCACACGATCGTGTCCACGCGCAAACGGATCGAGCGCGGCGAATCGCTCGCGCGCGTAGCGGTCAAACTCCGCTGGGTCCGCCGGCGGATGGTAGAAATTCGCGTAACCCCAAGGCAGCCAGAACGCGGGAATTTGCGTGCCATCGATTCCCTGCCACAGGAATTCCGAGGGCGTGTTCATGCTGGCCACGCCGCGGAAAAACCAATACGACTTGTAGCCGCCGAGCTTCAGAATCTGCGGCATCTGCGCGTTGTGGCCGAAGGTGTCGAGATTCCAGCCCACAGTCACGTCCACGCCCAACGCGTCGCGGTAATAGCTCTTGCCGTAAAGAATTTGGTGAACGAACGATTCGCCGCTGGGCATGTTGACATCCGGCATGATGTCCGTACCGCCGACCAGAAGAAGCCTGCCTTCCTTCACATATTTTCGAAACGCCGCGGCGTTCTCCGGGAATCGTTCGAGGTAAGGCCGGACGTAGGCAACCTGATCGAGCACAAAACGGTAATCGGGATGTTCGCCCAGGATGTGCAGCGCCACCGTGATATTGATGAGGCCCATCTGGAGATATTCCTCGCGAGTCTTGAACACCGCGCCTTCCCAGTGGGTGTGCGGGATGATCCAGAGGATGTCCTTTTGCTGTGGCGCCTGGGCAAGCGCCGTGCGGGCCGCTGTATGGATGCCGATGCACAGGCACACACCGACCATGACTCTGGTCAGCATTTTGAGCAGAAGGCGATTGAGCATAGAGATTCCAGTACCCTTGCCGGAGGATTGCGCGCCTTTGCGGAATTCCGGAGTTTACGCCGGGCCGATTTCGGGCGCGCGCTTGATGCGAATGTCCGTGAAGAAGTCCGCTTCGTCGGTGCTGCGCGTGGAAAACTCCGAAACGATCGCTCCTTTTGGCCCCGCCTGGAACCAGTGCAGAGTATCGGGCATCAGGGTGTATTGGTCGCCGGGCTTCAGGCAAATCTCATGGTGAACGGTGTAGTAAGCCTCCGAACCCGCCGGCGGCCGAGCCTTGGGGCGCGCGGCGGGCGCGCCGGGAACGTAGAGATACACGGTTCCCCATCGGCAACGAAAGGTTTCCTCCTTGCCCGGCCGGCCATCCACGGTGGGGTGGCGGTGTTCCGGACAGGTTTGGCGCGGGAACATTACCAGTTCCTTCGCGCACACCCGGTCGGTATTCACGTAAGTCAGAATTTCGAGCCCGGTCTTTTCCAATTCGCCCAGACCGAAATCCGCGACCTCCAATCGGCCGCGCTCCCCTCGCGTCAGGACAATTCCGGCGCGCTTCATCATCTGGACAGACTTCCTCACGGTGGATTTATACTTCTGCTCAGTGATCATCGGTTATGCTCCCCCCGGCATTTGGGCTTTTCCCGCCGAGCCCCACGCCCGAATCAGCATTCGGCATTTTAGCTTCACCGCCTCGCGTCCCGCCACCAGAATATCCTCTTCGCCTCCCCTGCCCACGAAGGGATGAGGGCTCGCGGGCTCACGATAGCGGTCAAGTTTTTCCCGCAGCGCGGCGAGGTAAACCTGTTTCAATCCTGTTCCGTAATTCACCTTGGCCACTCCCAACTGCACCGCGCGTGCGGCATCCTCAAGAGGAATGCCCGTGCCGCCGTGCAAAACCAGGGGCACGGAGGCGGCGTCGGCAATCTCGGCCAGCGCCGCAAAATCGAGCGGTGAGTTTCCCTGGGTGAGGATGTGAACGTTGCCCACGGCCACGCCCAGCGCGTCGATTCCGGTTTCCTCCACGAAGGCCCGCGCTGCCTGCGCGGTGGTGAGTTCGGCGCGCTGATTTGCGGAGGGATTAGCGAGGTGGCCCACCTGTGCTTCAACGCTTGCGCCGCGGCGGTGCGCGCTCGCGACCACTTGCCGGACCAGGTGGAGATACTCGCCCGGCGCGAGGCCCTCGTTCTCCACCATCACAGCATTGAATCCAAAGCCGAGGGCCTCTTCCATCTGCGCGAGACTTGCGGACTCATTGAATAGCAGCGCAGCGGGAACCCGCGAACTGGCGAGCGCCGACCCGATGCCCGCGTAATACGCCAAATCCTCCGCGCGCTTCCGGCCCGCGTGCATCAGGAATCCGCCATTGAAGCCCGCGATAATTGGCGAGTGCTCTTCCTCGGCCGCTTCCACAACGGCTTGGAACGATTCCAGATTCCACGCCTCGCCATAGCAGACCGCGTATTTCCCCTTGCGTGCATCGGCCAGCAATTTGGACATCGTGACAAGTGGCATGGGTGCGGCGATTCCCGCCAGGTTTCCGAATCTGTACGACCAAAAGACGGAATGCAATAAAGGAAGATTATACCAAAGGAAGTCCCTATGCACTGTCCACAGATGGACGCTCGTTTTCGCCTTCATTTTACAAGGCAAGCTTCTGGTGTTCTGGCACTTCGTGGGAACTTTCTTGCGAAGATGGTGCCGAAGAGAGGACTCGAACCTCCACTCCCTGACGGGAACTACACCCTGAATGTAGCGCGTCTGCCAATTCCGCCACTTCGGCTCTTGGATTGCTTGTCGCGAAACGCAACTGTGCGCATACAGTGAGCAAAACCGCTCCAGTCGCAATCCCTCATGTTGCCATTCGCTCCATCGGCTGTCAAGCGAAGGCGCGGG
>JASHTO010000008.1 GCA_030040515.1 Terriglobia bacterium | reverse complement strand
CTTTTGCGGTTTTTCTCGGCGAGTTTGCAATTTTGAAAGCGGGGGTTGAACAGGGCAGGTATCTGGTTGTGGCTTTGCTGGCGTGCTTCCTGGTCATCGCGTTTTTCGGGATCCTCCTGCACATCAATCGGATGGTGCTGGGGCAATCCAATGTTGAATACGCAGGTAACCGAGGGATTCCTTGGCCCTGCGTCCTGACCATCGTCGCCGTTGCCATCCCTGTTCTGGTCCTTGGGCTGTATGTGCCGGCCCCTCTCCATCAGCTTCTGGCGCGGGCGGCATTGATCATCGGAGGTTAGGTAACGTGCTGGGCCTTTCGGACACCGTAACCCAGGCTGAGCAAAGATGGCCGGGGCAGGTTCAAGGTTGGCTTGACCGCAGGAAGCCGGTCTGCGAACTGAGATGTTCTGCCTTCGCTGCTCTCCCGAAAGTGTCTAAGTGGCTGGTGCGTGAGTTGGATTATCGACTTGCCGGGGTAATTGCTGATGAGCTGGATGATGATTGGGAAGTGCGCTACCTCTTCTATTTGGAGAGACAGGAGGGTTGGACTCACGTGATCGTCCGGCCTTCCATTGACGTCAAGTGTCTTCCCAGCATCACTCCTGAGGTTCATGCCGCGGACTGGCACGAACGTGAAGTGGAAGACCTCTTTGGAATCACGTTCGAAGGGCATCCCTTATTGGGTAATTTTGTCCTCCACAATGACCTGTGGCAGGAGGCCGTTGCGCCTATGCGGCGCGCCTTCGATCCGCACGCTCCCTTCGCTGAACGAAGACCGGACGCTGAGTCACAACTGCGCAGGATTGTCGAGGGGCCCGGTGCATTCGCATTGCCGGTAGGCCCGGTGTTCTCCGGAGCCACAGAACCCGTGCAGTTTCTCCTGGAGACAGTAGGCGAAGATGTAATTCGCGCCTTTCCGCGACTCTTCTATAAGTTTCGCGGCATTGAGAAAATCGCGGAAGGTAAAAGCGTGGATGATTGCTTGTTGTTGGCAGAGCGATTCGCCGCGACAACGGCTTTCGCGCATGCCTGGGCTTTCTGCCAGGCGGTGGAATCCATCTCCAGGGCGCGGGTTCCCGCGCGTGCCCGGGTGCTCCGCATTTTCCTCGCGGAGTTGGAAAGGTTTCGCCACCACGTGGGAGTTATTCACGAAATTTGCGAATCGACAGGATTATCCGTCGCGACGAGTCAGGCTGCCATCATGGAGGAGGACCTGCTCAGGATTTGTGGAGAACTAACCGGGCATCGTTACTTATTTGGACTTGCCGTTCCCGGCGGGCTTTCGCGAGATATCGAAAATTCGGACTGCCTCAGGGCGATTGAGGGCGCCCAAAGCATACTCCAGCGGGTTAAAGACTTGGATGAGATGTTGCGCTATTCAAGTAGTTTTCTGGACCGAATTGAGGGCGTGGGAATCATTTCGCCGGAGAGGTCAAGGGAATTTGGTCTGGTCGGACCGATCGCCAGGGCTTCCGGGTTCGGAGACGATCTTCGGAAGACACAGCCTTACGAGGGATATGAGGCGGTGTCGTTCGAGGTTCCGACGGAAAGTGAAGGAGACGGCTTTGCGCGTTTGCGGGTGCTCTTTGCAGAGTGCGCGCAATCGGTTGGAATTATGGCGCAAGTTTCAGCCTTGATGGAGGCTGGCCCGGTGGCAACCGATGTTCAACCTCGCGGAGGAGTGGCACTGGGGTGGGTGGAAGCCCCTCGGGGTGCGGCGTTCCATTGGTTGAGGCTAGGTGAAGATGGCTTGGTGAAGCGGTTGAGGCTCATCACTCCTTCGTTCGTCAATTGGCACGGTTTCCATTTGGCGGCTGAGAACTTCGCCTTTCAGGATTTCCCGATCATCCTCGCGACATTCGGGTTGTCGGTCTCGGAAAACGACCGGTAGGGGGAAGAGTTGAAAATAAAGCAGTGGGTGCTCCAGGGGCTGCGGGTCGGGGTAGTCACCACGGGATATCCTGCCCGGAAGGAACAAGCTGCCGGTGTTTCACCCGGAATCCCGAGCGCAATGAGCAAGGTTCCGGAAGAAGAAGCAAGACGCTTGGTTGAAATCTGCCCCACAGGTGCGATTGAAGCCGAGAAAGGGGGCGTGCGTGTTGACCTTCGGCGTTGCGTTCATTGTTTCCGTTGCGCGCGGGGTAAGGGAGAATCGGTGGCTTGGGACTTCGGCTACGAATGGGCTCGATTTGCCGAAGGTGTGAAGCAGCCGGTGTGGCCAAGCGGATTCATGAAGTCACTGCACATCAGGGTGGTCGATGCCGGAGATTGTGGCGCGTGTCTTTCCGAAGTAAGACAGCTCAACAACCCATATTACAACATGCACCGGCTGGGGTTCTTTGTAACTCCGACACCGCGGAACGCTGACATTCTTCTTGTCGTAGGGCCTGTCACGGAACAAATGCGCAGACCCCTGCTGGCTACGTATGAAGCCATGCCCACTCCTAAACTGGTGATGGCAGTAGGGGCGTGTGCGCTGTCCGGTGGGGTATTCAGTCCGAGTGTTTTCTCGGGTCCCGGAGTCGGAAGCATCCTCCCCGTGGACATCGAAGTGCCGGGGGCCCCGCCGCCGCCGCTCGCCATCCTCCACGGATTGTTGGTCGCGGCCGGGAGAAAAAGTCCGGCCCCAAGGACCGGTGTCCCCAAGGAAGGGATCAGACCTTCATGAGCGCGCTGATTCTTTTCGAGGTTTTCCTCGCGTTCTGCGTCGCGGGCGCTGTTGTTGCCTTCGTCTTGGGTGAGGGCACCGTCTTGACCCTGCTCGCGTGGCTGGGTTCTGCGGCATCCCTGGCGATGCTTGGAGTAGGCGCATTGGGCATTCTGGGGAGAGGTTTTTCGTTCCGGTTGTGGACCGTGCCGCAGATGGGAGACTTGGTATTTTCAATCGATTCGCTGTCGGGGCTGTTCATCTTCGTGTCCGCCCTTGTCTTCTTGCCCGTATCGGTATTTTCAGGGAGTTACCTCAGGCATTACATGGGCTTTTTTGGCATGCGGTCATTTTGTTCCTGTTACTTCGCGATGCTGATCTCGGTCGTCCTCCTTCTCATTTCTGCGGACGTTTTGAGTTTTCTTGTTAGCTGGGAATTGGTTTCTATAATCGGATACTTGCTGGTTAATTATCAGCAGCGAGGGCGAGAGGACCCGCGCCCCGGATACATGATGCTGACGATGGGCGAGGCAGGGTTTACGGTCATCGCGTTGGCTTTTCTTATTTTGGCGGTCCGCTCAGATGGCATGAGTTTCTCCTCGCTTCGGGCCGGGGCAGCATCAATGGGTTCTTCCTTGCGTTGGATTGTGTTCCTGCTATCGTTCTTTGGCTTTGGCGTAAAAACCGGGCTCATTCCCTTCAACCGCTGGTTGTCCAAAGCTCACCCCGTTGCACCGGC
>JASHTO010000075.1 GCA_030040515.1 Terriglobia bacterium | reverse complement strand
TCACTCAGGGCGCTGAACCGCGACGATGAGGCGGTCACGTGTCTTAAGAAGGCCCTGAGTATCGAACCAGACAATCCCATTGTGCGTTCCAACCTAGGCAACGCACTGCAGGCGAAGGGTGACTTGGACGGAGCCATTGCCGAACATCGCGCCGCGCTTAATTTGCGGCCGGACTTCGTTGACGCTCACATAAATCTTGGCAACGCGCTCATGGCCAAGGGCGATCTGGAGGAGGCAATTGCAGAATACCGCATCGTGGTTCTTCTCCAACCGAACGACACCGGCGGGCACACGAACCTCGGCACTGCGCTCAAGAAAAGGGGTGATATGGGGGGTGCCATCGCGGAATACCGCACCGCGATTCGACTCCAGCCGGACGATGCCGACGCGCACTCCAACCTCGGAAATGCGCTCCATGTCAAGGGCGACGTAGAGGGAGCAATCACCGAATTCCACACAGCGATTCGCCTCCATCCAGAGTTTGCCGCTGCGCATTTCAACCTCGGCACTGCGCTCAAGAGAAAGGGCGACCTGGAGGGGGCCGTCGCCGAATTCCGCACAGGACTTCGTTTCGACCCGAACGATGCTGCCGCGCACTCCGACCTCGGCATCGCGCTTCAATCCAACGGCGATCTGGAGGGGGCCCTTGCCGAATTTCGCACTGCGCTTCGCCTCCAGCCAGAATTCGCCCTGGTGCACTCGAACCTCGGCACGGCGCTCTGCGCAAAGGGCGATTTTGGTGGAGGGATCGCCGAATTCCACGCCGCGCTCCGCCTCCAGCCGGAAGATGCCGAAGCGCACTACAATCTTGGCATCGCGCTCCAAGCGACGGGCGACCTGGACGGCGCTATTGTCGAATGGCGCACAGCCGTTCGCCTACAACCGGATCTAGCCGCCGCACACAATAACCTCGCCATCGCCCTCAGAAACAAAGGCGACGTGGAAGGGGGGATCGCCGAATTACGCACCGCGCTTCATCTCCGGCCCGACTTCGCCGAGGCGCACTACAACCTCGGAAAAGCACTCCACGCCAAGGGTGATCTCGACGGGGCCGTTGTCGAATGGCGCATAGCCATTCGCCTACAACCGGACCTAGCCGCCGCACACAATAGCCTCGCCATCGCGCTTGCGGACAAAGGTGATCTCGACGGCGCCATCGATGAGTGGCGCACGGTCCTTCGCCTTCGGCCAGGCGCCTCCGAAGTGGACCACAACCTCCGCATCGCGCTCCGGATGAAGCATGATCGTGGGGCGAGCTAGGAAGAGTTCCAGAGAACTACAGGCTCGGTCCGAGCGAACCTTCCATCTACAAGACATACGAATACCTAATGCGCCAATTGAAATCGTAGAACCCGGAGGTCATGGTTCCGCATCAGCCATCCAGCTTAACTTCTACGGGGCTCCGCTCGGTTTGCGAAATATGCTAAAGTCTCGACATGAGCTTGCCCCCTGATCTCAGTGCCTACCCATTGTGCAGGTGCTTTCTATCAGGCTACTTGTCCAAGTCAATTACAGACGATCTAAACTTTCCGCCCGATCAACCCTCCGTCTTCGGCCAATACGAACAATTGTTTCAGTCGTCGCTACAGGTGCTCCATCTGACCAAGCAAGATCTTCGAAGCAGACCAGAATTTAACTTCGACTCAGGTGACGCTAACAATCTAGAGAGCGCCATTGCGTTGCTCAGAGTCGTTGATGCCTTACGATTGGAGGAGTTTCGCAGAATCGAACTGCTTAAAGCCCGAAATAACACCCCTGGCGCAGACATTGTGTGTGAAAGGAATGGTCAAAAAGTCTGCTTGGAAATCAAGGCAATCACCAAACAGAGCCGCGGGCGCCCGGGTTTTTTCTTCGAAGATCAATTGTACGAAAAAATATTGGAATGCCTCCCGCAGGCAAGGAAACAGCTCGAATCAACCGCCAGGGAGTTGCAGATTTCAGTGAGGGTATTCGCCTGCGTTGTGAATTGGTTTGCACAGTCGACGCACCTTGACCAGGACAGCTATCAGCGTATCGTGAATAAGCTCGAACGAAATCATGGCTGCGAATCCCTCAAGGGAATCGAAGGGGTCCTCTTCGTGACGGGGAGAGGTCTACAGTATTTTTTCTTGAATGAACGTGGGCACCGCCAGTTAAATGTGCCGGGGCGCCTAAGAGAAAACTCAAATTGACATTCTCTATACCGAGCGGCGTTTGAAAAGAGACAATCGGGTTCTGTGATAATTGTAGCACGCAGATGCCGCGTATGCGCTCAGTCGGCTTTCGCCTTTTCCGTCTGCTGACGACCAAACTCGGAATTTGTGGTCCCCTCAACGGACAAGTCGAAGCTTCAATTTTCTCATCTCCGGGCCACCTTCTGAGGGAGCACGGATTAGAAAAAGCCGCTGGTCTTTCATCTGCTTTCTCCAATCAGCGACTCCCAAATCGGTCGATTTCCTGCTCGCCTGATCGCACGAACTCAAAGAAATTGATCCCTCGGTACTTGCAAGTCTGACAGATGCTTAATAGGACCAAATACTCCTGGATTCCTTTTGGTGAGCTCGTTCCTCCGATGACATTTCGGAGGTCCGCTAATGCTTTAATTGCATGTT
>JASHTO010000074.1 GCA_030040515.1 Terriglobia bacterium | reverse complement strand
TGAAAAGGCTGGCATCGATTTCGGCGGGTTTCGTGAGGTGATGGTAAACCAGCCGCATGAAGATGGAGTCGCAGCAGGCGGGGGGAAGGTTCGTGTCCGTGACGCCCGCCTTGAGGGCGGTGATGTTCCCGTTCTTCGCCGCCAGATCCTCAAGGTGGGCGAATTTCTTGTCATCGAGTTCCGTGGTATAGACCTTCCCGGAGGGTCCCACAACCTTAGCAGCGTCAAGAGTCAGCTCGCCACCGCCGGCGCCAATGTCGGCAACCACACTTCCCGTGCGCCAACCCAAAAGCGGCGCCAGGCGGTCAGCGTCCTGCTGGTAATCCTGAGCGCGGCAGGGTAGGGTGGCGAACGCGCTGAGCGCCATCGCGATAATGAGGGCGCGAGTCCAATGCTTTGGTAACGTTTTCATTGGGCCTCCTGAACCCCAGCAGTATACCCCCCGCTTACCCTCCTTGGAAAACGGATTGGAAGGAGGTATAATCTTCGCATCGCGCCCTAGGTTCGACGTTCTCTTCAGCGCTTTTCCTTCCGGTGGATATCATGTTTGAAAAATACACAGAAAAGGCCCGCCGAGTCATCTTCTTCGCCCGCTACGAAGCCAGCCAGTTTGGCAGCCCTTATATTGAAACGGAGCACTTGCTTCTCGGCCTGCTGCGGGAAGATACTGCGCTCGCCGGCAGGCTTTCGCAGTCGAGGCTTTCCCACGATGCTATTCGCAAAAGAATTGAAAAAGAGTCGCCGCCCGGTGAAAAAATCCCAACCACTGTTGATTTGCCGTTGAGCCCTGACTCCAAGGCGGCACTGGTTGCTGCTGCCAATGCAGCTGATAGGTTGGGGCACAAGCACATCGGCACAGAGCACCTTCTGCTTGGCATCATGTTGCAGAAAAGCACTCTCGCCGCAAAGCTCCTTGCCGAGGCAGGGTTCGATGTGACGGATTTCCGCGAGGATCTTCGCCGCGCGGAGCGTTACCCCGGTCGAGTAACTGAGATCCCCCAAAGATCGATGCGGGATTACGTCGAAATCCATGGAGAATTGTTCAGCTCTGTCTCCGTACGCGAATTCAGCGACTACTATTCCCAAAAATTCCAGTGGGAGAAACGGGCTTGGGCGCCTCGGGACGCGCTGGTACGGCGCTCCGACAAAAAGATTTTCCTCTACTCCGGGCAAGTCTACGACCCGGAGCAAATGGAATTGGTCAAGGGTGCCTGGAATGAGGATCGCTGCGGAATCTGCTGGTGGAAGCTCGCCGACCTGAACGAACCTGAACATGATGAAGGCTATACCAACGGCCAGGATTGGTTGTGTAGGGAGTGCTACGAGCGGTTTGTGCGCAAAGACCCGCCGGCGAAAGGGAAAAGTGACGAATGACTTCCCCCGCCATGCCCAGATCTGCGAACCTCGGCCACGGCTGCGCGCCCGTGCTGCGCCTGGGACTGGCTACGCGCGGCAACACGCACCTTAATGCGGACGACGTGGAGTACGCGGTCGCGCGTGGCGTTAATTACCTCAATTGGTGCGGGCATGATGACGGCATGGCGCAATTCATTCGCCAAATACGATTCGACCGTGAGCAGATAGTTGTTGCCATGCAGCTTGGCGAGCGAACACGTTCGGGCACTGAGCGCGAACTTGCCGAAGCCCTCCGCACGCTCCAAACCAATCGAATTGATGTGGTGACGTTCTACTACGTGGAAGAAGAGCAGGAATGGAAGGAGATCTGCGGGCCGGGCGGGGCATATGAAGCGGTCGCGGCCGCCCGGGAGAATGGCCAGGTGCGAATCATCGGTCTGACTACCCATCAGCGGTCGCTGGGCGCGAAGTGGGCTGAAAGCGGCAAGCTGGATTTGCTGATGATTCGTTATAACGCCGCTCACCGAGGGGCTGAGGATGACGTGTTCCCTGTAACAGACCGCCTGGGAATCCCCGTAGTGACCTTTACGGCGCAACGTTGGGGTGCGCTGACGAAAGCTACTCCGGATTCGCCGGCGGGCTTCAAACCGCCATCCGCGGTGGAGTGGTATCGGTTTGCTCTCGCTAATCCTTCGGCAAGTGTAGTGCTGATGGCGCCCGCGAATCGACGGGAGTTGGAAGAGGATTTGACCTTGCTTGACGATTGGCGACCGCTCCCGCGCGAAGAATTCGAGAAGATGGCTGAACATGGCCGAAGAGTGCGGCGGCATGCCGGGGTGTTTCCGTGAGCAGCG
This sequence comes from Terriglobia bacterium, assembly GCA_030040515.1. Taxonomy (GTDB): domain Bacteria; phylum Acidobacteriota; class Terriglobia; order UBA7540; family UBA7540; genus Bog-366. The sequence continues at coordinate 5,278 of JASHTO010000074.1, read as the reverse complement.
GGTCAATCTGAAATTTCTGCGTAGGGGCACCCCTTGTGGGTGCCCTGCCTCATGTCGCTGGGCTGGAGGGCAGGGGCAAGCCCTGCCCCTGCGGAGTTCAAACTGACCCACTACGTTTCCGTGAAATTTCTTACTTGTGGAAAGCCCCTTCATCCCCGACCCCTCTCCCTCAAGAGGGCGAGGGGTCGGGGGTGAGGGGGTATCACATTTGGAAATCGAAATAGACACGCATCCATGCGAATCCAGAGCGCCCACGATTTATATCTGCCAAGTGCGCCCTTTGCTATAATGGCCACGGTGCCGTTCTCAGTTTAGCTGTTCCCATGCCCAGCACACTTCCGCACATCACGGTCCGTGACGCTTTCGGCAACCAGCGAGATATCGAAATTGCCCGCACTCCTTTCACCCTGGGGCGGCAGGGCGACAACGACCTGGTGTTGCTCGACACGCGAATTTCCCGCCGGCACGCGCGGATTATGAGAGACGGCGATGGCTATTACCTGGAAGACGTGGGCAGTCGCCACGGCACTTTTGTGAACGGCGAGAAGTTAACCACACCCTGCCGATTGAAGTCGGGCGACCAGATCAGTCTGGGTGTTTCCGATTCCTATGCGCTGGCTTTTTCCGTGGAAGAGGCAGTGCTTCCCGGCCTGCTGCAAAAGCTCGAGAAGGCCTCCGAGGTAAGCGCGGCTCCGCAATTGCACCATCTCGGCCTGCTGCTCCAGATGGCGCAGATGATGCTGCGCGCCCCGGCGCTGGAAGAAGTTCTGACTTCCCTGCTGGACTCCGCCATCCAGCTCACCAACTCGGAGCGCGGGCTGCTCTTCATGAAAGAAGGGGACGGCCAGTTGGAGCTTCGCCTGGTGCGCGGCAAAGGAGGCATCTACCTGAGTCCTGAGGTGACGGATTACTCTCGCAAAGTGGTGACGCGGGTCGCCGCCTCCGGCCAGGAGGAAGTGGTTCTGGAAGACGAGTCCTCCGGCCGCACGGCCATGGAAACCGGCATCATTCGCACCGGGACGCGCGGCATTGTGGCCGTTCCCCTGCAAAAATTTCAGATGGCGGAGGCCTCCGGTGAAACTTTTGTCGGCAAGGCGCCGGACTTGCTCGGCCTGCTTTATCTTGACACCAAGTCCCAGCCCACCGCCGTCACCGGACTTGACCGGCAGGTCCTCCAGACTCTGGCCGTGGAAGGCTCGACGGTCATTGAAAACGCCCGCCTGTTCGGACTGGCGCGCAACCAGGAGCGCATTCAGCATGAAATGTTTCTGGCGCGGAACATCCAGCAGGGATTGATGCCACGCGAACTGCCGCAAAGCGATTATTTCCAGCTCTTCAGTTTTACCACTCCCACCGAAGCCGTGGGAGGCGATTACTACGACGTCATCGAGCTTCCCGACAGCCGCTTTGGGTTCGCGCTGGCCGACGTTTCGGGGAAAGGCCTGCCCGCAGCGCTCATGGCAGCAAGCCTGCAAGGCGCGTTCGGGGCAGTGGCCGCCGGGGGACCCGATCTGGGCGAGCTCTTCGAGCGCGTCAACGATTACCTGTGCGCCCACACGCCGCCGGAAATGTACGCCACTCTCCTCTACGGTGTTCTGGATATGGAGGGAGGATTTGAATTTGTCAATGGCGGACACATTCCGCCCCTGGTGGTGCGCGCTCAGGGCGGTGTTGACCACCTCGAGTGCTCAAATTTTCCTGTGGGCCTTTTCCCGCACGTGCAATTCGCCGCCAACCGCACGCGGCTGAACCCCGGCGACTTGATTGTGACCACCACCGACGGCGTTACGGAAGCACGCGATGATCTCGGTGGACTCTATGGCGACCCTCGCCTGCTCACCCTCCTGGAATCCTGCCCGTGCAAGACGGCCGAAGAGGTGGGGCGAGATATCCTTGCCAGCGTCCGCGAGTTCGTGGGCACCGCCCCCCAGTCCGACGATATTACGGTCAGCATCATCCGCTACGGCGCCGCCCCGGCCAGCTAAGCCTGATTGGAGAATTGTCAGATCTGCATTGCGCCCTGTAATGCAAACGTCAGATGACTTCGGAAGCACAAAGCGTAAACCTTCTTGGGCTGAATCTTCAAGAGTTGGAGGATTTGGCGGCGCGTTGCGGACAGCCGAGATACCGCGGGCGGCAGATTTATCATGGAATCTATGTTCGGCGGGTGCGGGATATTTCCACCTTCACCGACCTCAGCCGCGACTTCCGCGAAACACTGGCATCGCAGCAGTCAATCCTTTATCCGAAAGTCGAACGCGAGTTTCGTTCGCGCGATGGCGCAGTTCGTTATCTTTTTCGTCTCGCGGACGACCAGCGGATTGAAACCGTCTACATGCCGGAGGAGGAGCGCACCACGCTCTGCTTATCGAGCCAGGTGGGCTGCGCCCTCGATTGCCGATTTTGCTTCACCGCCCTGCTTGGCTCCCGGCGAAACTTGACGGCCGGTGAAATCATCGGGCAGGCGCTGGCCGTGACCACGGCGCAGAATGTGCCTCGCGGCGCCCGCCTGAACCTGGTGTTTATGGGGATGGGTGAACCACTCCTGAACCTGCCGCAGGTGGCGAAGGCCGTGGTGATTCTCGCTGATCCCAGGGGCGTGGGCATCCCGCTGCGGCGCATCACCGTTTCAACCGTGGGCATTCTTCCGCGCCTCGAGGAATTAGCGTTGGTGAACGCTCGTCCCAAACTGGCCATTTCCCTCAACGCTTCACACGACGAACAGCGCAGCGCGATAATGCCCATCAACAGGAAATACCCGCTGGCGGATTTGCTGCGGGTCTGCCGCGCTTATCCCCTCCGTCCGTGGGAACATTTGACTTTTGAATACGTTTTGCTCGACGGCGTCAATGATGCGGATGACGATGCGCGCCGCGTCGTGGATTTGCTCCGCGATCTGCGCGCCAAGGTCAATTTGATTCCTTACAATAGCGGCCCCAATCTCCCCTATCGCGCCCCCAAATTCGAGCGCGTCGTGGCTTTTCAGAAAATCCTGACCGAGCGCCACATCCCCACTTTCATTCGCATCTCGCGCGGCCAGGATATCTTCGCCGCATGTGGGCAGCTCAGCCTGGAAGGCATGGACGCCAGGCCATCTGCGGCGTAATCGGCTTGTCCGATTTATTCCCGAATGCCAATTACCGCGGCTTGACGTCCGGTCGCAGGCCCTTCGCGTCGATGCGAGAAGAAGAGGTCGTTGCGGCAGGCGGTGCAATAGCCGGCAATCAGGATGTTGGCAGGCTTCAGGCCCGCGGCGGTGAGTTGATGGCGCGCGGCGGCGGCGAGATCCAGGCGCGCGGCAGGAAGGTGCTCGGGAGCATGGCCGGGAGGGTAGGCGCTTAAGAAGAGAATCGAATGGCGGTCTCGCGCGGCTTCGGGCTTGGTGCGCAGGGGCTGGAAAAAACGGTCTACATTCGCAAAAGTACCGTGGAACGATTCCACAACTTCCTGGCCGACTTCGTAGCAGCAGGCGCGAATGGACGGCCCCACGGCGGCGATTAATTTCTCCGGATCGCACCCGAAGGCCCGCCGCATATCTCCCACGGCTTTTTCGATGATTCGCGCCAACGCGCCGCGCCATCCGGCATGAACGGCGGCCACCACGCGTCGCCGGGCGTCAACCAGCAGCAGCGGCAGGCAGTCCGCGGTGCGAATGGTGAGGAGAATGCCGGGCTCGCAGGTCATCAATCCATCGCCTGCGGGTGGATCCTGCGGCGCGGGCAAATACGCCTCGGCTCCGGGTAGATGATAGACGAGATGGTTGGCGGGATCGCGACTCACCACAAAGGAATGGGAGGAATGGACCTGGTGCAGAGGGGCAACCACAAATTTCCCGGCACCCAGTTGGCGGAAAAAGCGGTGGCGATTTTCTTCCACGCGCTCGCGCCGGTCTGAGTTTGTAAGCCCCAGGTTAAGGCCCGCGCAGGGCGCAGAGCTGACGCCTCCCCGCCGGGTGCTGAATGCGTGGATTAACCAGGGAAACTTGTGTAGCCGCCTTGACTCGAGCCACGCCAATCCGCCGCGTGAGACGATTTGGTAGCTTTGCCCGCTCAAATTTCAATATATCACATGACGTTTTCCTTATCCCTCACCCGGTTACAACGAATCCGGCAGTTTGGTCATCTTTATTAATGGAAGCCGATTTAGGCTGACGATTGGAGGCTGGCAAGAATCTAATGTTATCGACTCTTCTCATCGAAAAAATTGAAGACAACGCGGAACAACTGACCCGCAATTTGGTCATCGACTTGAAAGAAAATCCATTCACTTCTGAATATCACAAGCTTTCGCCTGAGGAAATCCGCGGCCGGGTATACGACGTTTACCACAACCTGGGCGAATGGCTGGGCAGCGAGGCGGAAGGCGCCGTCGAAGCCCGCTATTCGAGCCTGGGCAAGCAGCGTGCAATCGATGCGGTGCCTTTGAGTCAGGTGCTCTACGCCTTGATACGAACCAAGAAACATCTCTTGGAAGGTATTCCCACCACTGGGCTCTTCGACTCAGCTCTGGGACTGTATCAGCTTCAGGAAGTGCGTCGGCTGGTCCACAACTTTTTCGACCGGGCGGTCTATTACACGGCTCGCGCCTATGAACGCCAGGCGGCATTACATTGCGCCTCACCCGTCCTCGCGGGATAACGCCCCGCTTCCCCCTTCGCGCACGCGTACTCCCGCAATAGCACGTTCCGCCGAAGTTGCAATCCGTGCGCTGATTTGTTATTGTCAGCCCGAGGAAATCAGGCCTTAAGAGTTGCGGTCGGACCGACAATCTTCCCTTTTCCTGCGGACTGATTCCCGCAAGCGCACGACCTGACGATGATTCTCGGAACCGGAGTGGATATCGCCGAGACGGCGCGAATTGAGCAGGGTCTGGAACGTCATGGAGAGCGGTTTATCCGGCGGATCTTCACTCCGGCGGAGATCGCCTATTGCGAAAAGTTCAAGAATCGCGCCGAACGATATGCCGCGCGATTCGCGTCCAAGGAAGCGGCTTTTAAGGCCCTGGGAACCGGCTGGCGTGAAGGGATCCGCTGGCTCGATGTGGAAGTGGTACACCAGCCGAGCGGCAAGCCGGAACTGGTTTTGACCGGCTGGGCGCAGGAAGTCGCCCGGGATTTGCACGTCACGCGGATGTCGATTTCAATTTCGCACTCGGACCGCTACGTTGTAGCGATGGTGATTTTCGAAGGCGATGACTAACCGCAGACATTACCGTGGGTTTCTCCTCCTTCCTGCCCTGTTGATAACGGGCATCCCAACCCCAGTGGGCGCACAGTCAA
>JASHTO010000007.1 GCA_030040515.1 Terriglobia bacterium | reverse complement strand
GCGGCGGCCACCGGGAAGCCGGAAAACGTCCTGGACCGCATTGTGGAAGGTAAGCTCGGGAAATTCTACGAGGACAACTGCCTTTACGAACAGCACTTCATCAAGGACACGGGGAGCGCGCAGACCGTGGGTGAACTGATCGCCTCGAAGATCGCCAAGTTCGGCGAAAACATTCAGGTGCGCCGCTTTGCCCGATTAAAGATTGGCGAGACGGCCGGGAAGCCCGAGGATAAGCCTGCCGGCTCACCGCAAGCTTAGGAAATCCCGTTTCGCCTTGACCAAAGCGCCGGCGGGTTTCCGTACCGCGCGCAATCGGGGTTGGAGGAATTTGGCCGCGAACGTAAGCGGCTAAGTTGGCCACACAAAATAATGCGCATAATCCTGTCCAGGGGCATGGGTAGCCACGGTCAGGGCTTTTCTGACCGTGGGTTGGCGAGTCGTGGACAAGCCCACGGTCAACCCGCGCTGCGAGTTGACTGTGGCTACCCCGGCGTGCCGCACCATTAAGCGCGTTATTTTGTGTGGCCAACTTATGGAGCACATGAGCCAACCGGCGTTCAAACGTATCCTGCTGAAGTTGAGTGGCGAAGCCCTGATGGGCAAACAGGGTTTCGGGGTCTCACCGGAAGTGGCCACGCGCATTGCCGACGAGGTCTCTGAAGTGCGCGGCATGGGAGTGGAAGTCGCCATTGTGATTGGCGGCGGGAACTTCATTCGCGGCGTGGCGGCGTCGGCCATGGGAATCGAACGCGTCGTGGCCGACAACATGGGCATGCTGGCCACCGTCATCAATGCCCTGGCCCTTCAGGACGCGCTGGAGAAAAAAGGGTCGCACACGCGGGTGATTACGGCCATCGAAATGCGCGAGATTGCGGAGCCCTTTATCCGTCGCCGGGCGATTCGCCACCTGGAAAAGGGCCGTGTGGTGGTTTTTGCCGGAGGGACGGGGAACCCTTACTTTTCCACGGATACGGCCGCGGCGCTGCGCGCCATGGAGATTAAGGCTTCGGTGATCTTGAAGGCGACGAAAGTCGATGGCGTGTACGACGCCGACCCCAAAGTGGTGCCCGGCGCCAAGATGTTTGCGGAAATCAACTACCTCGACGTGCTGTCGCGAGGGTTGAAGGTGATGGATACCACGGCGATTTCGCTCTGCATGGACAACCGCATGCCCATTATCGTGTTCAACCTGAACGTTCCGGGCAATCTGAAGCGGGTGGTCCTGGGCGAAAAGGTCGGCTCGCTCGTTGCCCCTCCGGCGGTGGCCCGGGAAGGCGGGGCGCATGATTAAAGAGACGCTGGCGGATACGAAAAACCGCATGAACAAGGCGGCAGACGACCTGCGCGTGGAGCTGGCCGCCATCCGCACGGGGCGGGCTTCCACCTCTCTGCTCGAGCACCTGAAGGTGGATTATTACGGCACACCCACGCCGCTGAATCAGGTGGCCACGCTGGGAGTTCCCGAGCCTACCATGCTGACAGTGCAGCCTTGGGACCCCACGCTGCTGGCGGTGATTGACAAGGTCATCCGCTCGTCCGATTTGGGCCTGAACCCGGTGAGCGACGGCAAGGTGCTGCGCGTGCCGATTCCACCTCTGACCGAAGAGCGCCGCAAAGATCTGGTGAAGCACCTCCACAAGGTCATGGAAAACCATCGCACGGCGGTGCGCAACATCCGGCGCGATGCTAACGAAGCGCTCAAGAAGCTGCTGAAAGACAAGAAGATCTCTGAGGACGATGAACGCCGCGGGCTGGAAGAGATCCAGAAGCTGACCGACGGGTTTATGGAGAAATTGGAGGCGCAGGCGAAGAGCAAGGAAAATGAAGTTATGGAATTGCGGTGAAAACTTGCGGTTTTCCGCACGCAAACCCTTGACAGGTTTTGGCGTTTTCTGATAGTTTTGTAAGGATTTGGCTTGAGCCAAATCACAGTCTATACACGTGTGCGTTAGGTTTGACGCTCCGTGAGCCGTCAGCGGAAGGATTTTGCATGCCCACGTTCAGTCAAATGGTCCGGCTCGGCCGGAAGTCGCCGCGCTATAAGACCTCCGGTCCGGCGCTGGAAAGTTGCCCTCAGAAGCGTGGCGTGTGCATCCGCGTGTATACGCAAACGCCCAAGAAGCCGAACTCGGCACTGCGCAAGGTCGCGCGCGTGCGATTGACCAACAGCATGGAAGTGACCACGTATATTCCCGGCGTGGGTCACAATCTTCAGGAGCACTCGATTGTGCTGATTCGCGGCGGGCGCGTGAAGGATCTTCCGGGCGTGCGCTATCACGTGATTCGCGGCACGCTGGATTCAGCGGGAGTGACGGACCGTCGGCAGGGGCGCTCCAAGTACGGAGCGAAGCGGCCGAAGACGGCGTAAAAACAGTTGTCAGTAATCAGTTTTCAGAACGGTAGGTCAAGGGAAACTGTGAGTTGATTGCTGGGGACTTGGAACTGAGAACTAAAAGATGCCACGTAAAGGTACGGTAGAACGTCGAGAAACGGGTCCCGATCCGGTGTACGCCAATCCTCTGGTGCAGAAGCTCGTGAACTGCGTCATGTTTGAAGGCAAGAAGAGCGTTGCCCAGAATATCGTGTACGACGCTTTCGACTTGATCAAGCAGCGGGCGAACGATGACCCGCTGAAGATCTTCAAGAAGGCCGTTGATAACGTCAAGCCGTCCCTGGAAGTGAAAACCCGCCGCGTGGGGGGTGCCAACTACCAGGTGCCGGTGGAAGTAAATCGGAATCGTCAGACCTCCTTGAGTCTCCGATGGATCATCGGTTATGCGCGTGAGCGGGGGGAGAAGTCCATGGTCGAGAAGCTCGCCGCGGAGCTGCTGGATGCAGCCAACAATCGCGGTGGGGCCATCAAGAAACGGGACGATACTCACCGCATGGCCGAAGCCAACAAGGCTTTTGCCCATTACCGCTGGTAATCCTGTTCAACCGGGATGACCCTGAGCAAGGCGGGATGTGGAGCCTCCCTGGCCCACGATCCGCTTGGCAATCCGTCAACAGACGGACGACACTGTGGCTCAATCGAAATCGGGGGGTGCCGGACCTTAATCGGCAACGATTCAGGTCGGGTGGGGAACTGTTCACTCTCTTTCGCGGGCCCTGCAAGATTCGGCCCATGCAGATTGTCCTTCGGTACTATTGATTATGGCGCGAGAAGTCCAACTCGAGAAATACCGGAACATCGGCATCATGGCCCACATCGATGCCGGTAAGACCACCACCACCGAGCGTATTCTCTACTACACGGGGAGAACGCACAAGATGGGTGAGGTGCACGATGGCAC
>JASHTO010000073.1 GCA_030040515.1 Terriglobia bacterium | reverse complement strand
TCGCTCCACTGCTCAAAGACATGCTGATGTGCCTGGACCGTGTGCTTGAATCCCCGGCTTACAACTACGTCATCCACACCTCTCCCATCTCGGAACCTGCGCAGGATTATTACCACTGGCATATGGAAATTATGCCCAAACTGACAAAAGTGGCCGGCTTTGAGTGGGGAACGGGCTTCTATATCAATCCGACACCGCCGGAAGAGGCGGCAAAATTTCTGCGCGAGGCCGCAGCGGCGGCGGGAGCTTAAGGGCCCTGGGATTGCTCGCGATGGACATCGACTTCCTCATCCATGCAAAATGCAGCGGCAGGGCGATATGAAGGGTGAGACCGTAGTCTCCACGGCTCTGGCGGCCCTTGTGCTTTTGGCCGTCCTGGCGATAAAGAGCAAATGGAATCCTGCCGACTTGTCGGATGCGGCGAGTTCCGCGGAAGAATTCATTCTCAACACTGCGGGCATTGGCGCCAGCCAAGTGCCCGATATTGCCGGTTATGAACGGCTTAAGGTTTTCCACCTGGGAGAATATCGCGCGGGCCTCTATCGCGCCACTCCGGCGCCGTTGGTTTTCGCTCCGGGCAGGTTGATTATCTACGACAAGGCGGACCAGCCGGTTTTCAAATTGGAAACCTTGGAGGGGTCAAAAGATCCCTGGTCGGCGCTTTATGATTTCAACGGCCGGAATGGCCTGACCGTCGCCGGGAGCCGGGAGCGGCCCAATTACCTGCGGGATCTGACCGGCAATAAGACTCCGGATATTATTATCGGGCAGTATTCCGGTGGAAGCCATTGTTGCACCGTGGCCACGATTGTGGAACTCGGCAAAAACCAATTGACCGAGCTCGGCCGGATCGACGGGCTCGATGGCCTGCCCTTCGAAGGCCTGGAAGTTCGCAAGCTGAACAAGGGTGCAGCCTGGCAGTGTATCGCCAATCGGCCATACATGACCGCCTGCGGGGACCACTTTGACGCCGCCGATGTGCTGGCCGTCTACAATTTCGACGGCAAGCGTTTTGAGGATCAGACCAGCATTTTTGGAAATTATCTCGCAGAAGTTTTGCGCGATGACCTGGCGAAATGGAAGCAGGAAAAAAATCGCACCATGAATCTTCTTCAAACCCTTGCTGTGGATTACGCCGTAGTCGGCCAGAAGGATATCGGGGTGCAATTCTTCTCATCGAACCTGAATCCTTTAATCCCCAGTCTCCAAAGCCGCAACGTCGACCCCAATGCGTGTCTTGAAAGCCTGGAAAGCCTGGTGGATCAAATTCCCGCAGCAAACGTGCGGGCACAGTGAATCAGGCGAGGCAGGGTTGAAGAGCCGTGCCTCGATGCTTCACTCCTCGCCTCCGCAAACCTCAGCTTTTCTTCACGAGCACCAGAATCCAATCCGCGTAGGTGGGCGTTATGGGTGCGGGCCAGGTGCTGGTGGGATCCGGCGTGACGTCGCCCAAATCGTGCTGCTCTGCTGACTTTGGATCGAAATAGAAGGCGCGATAGTTAACCCCGGCTTCGAGATTTGTTACTTTGGGCGCGTTCCAGGCCGGAGGAATAAAAATCACGCGGACTTCGCCGGGAATTCCCGCTGTGTAAGGCAGAATGTAGTTCTCCTTGCTCCAGCACGGATTCGTCCAATCCAAGTGGGGTTCGAAGCGCCACCATTCATACCGCATCAGCAGCGCCTTGCCGAGGCCGATGTGGGTCGAGCCGGGAAGATCTGCGGCAACGTCCCACGGCACATTGCCCCACGTGCGGCCATGCGGCGAAGGCCCGAAAGGCCGCTGGCGGGTGTTCACTTGCCAGATGCCGTTTGCGCCATAGGTGTGTCCGCCCGCACCGTTCAGAATGCACGTCCAGAACATGAAGCGCTGAATCTCCTGCCGGCTCGCTTCCATGATTCCCTCGTAACAGACTTCCCCGGCCAGTACGGGGATGCGCGGCGTCTTTAATTGCGCGCTGGTGATTTTGTCCTCGGTATTGGGAATGCTTTTGCGATCGTTATGGCCGGTTTGCAACATATCGAAATCCAGAACCGCCGGATCCAACACCTCGCTACGGCCATTGTGAATCGTCACCGGGTGGCGATAGGGGTCGATGCTGTGCAGGTACCTCGAAACTTCCGTCCAGCCTTGCTTCTGCGTCTCCACATCCTCTTTGGGAGTTTTCGACAGGTAGTAGGGCATGGCGCCCTCGCCAGCCAGACACCACGCCACGGGATATGCTCCCCAGCGCGCAATCAGATATCGCCAGTGCTTCTTGATTTTGGGAATGCCCATGATGGGCAGGAAATATCCCCAGCAGGCAACGATGCAGGAAGTCAGGCCGCATTCCACGAGATAGCGAATGCGCAAATCCGCGGCGTCGAAATACGCGGGATTGATGCGTGCGTAATCTGCTTCCCACGGATATCCTGCCTCGTTCGCGCCGCGCGGATCGAAGGGCGGCATGTCCGGATACAATCCCGCAATGATTTGGATGACGGTGAAGCCTTTCTTGACGCGGTCGGCCGCCAACTGCTCGAAATCCTCGGGCCAGCGCAATCGGCCGCACAGGCCCATCCACCATGTGTCACCCAGCCAGAAAAAGGGCGTTCCGTCCTCATGCTCAAAATGCCGTTGGTCCGGCGCGACGCGCATCCCGCCGTGCTTGCGGAGCGGATTGTCACCCTGATAGGCGGAAACCTCCAGCGTGCCGTGGCGCTCGTCGAGTTCACCCTTGTCGCTCGCCACGGTTCGATACGTGTACCGGCCCGGAGCGGGCGGAGAATATCGAATTCGCCACGTCTGGTCGCCCGCCCAGAACGCCGGAACCGTCTGTTCGTGTCCCTGCGGGTCAGTAAACACAACGTCCAACTCAAGATCGTTAAAGGGATCTGTGTACGCCTTTTCGGAGCTGTATGACCACTCCGTGGCACACCGGGCAATTCCGTAACGCGCGGGATATTCCGCCTCGACGTTCTTCTTCTCTCTTCCGGTCGCAGGCTTCTTCCCCGCATCCGCCGCAATAGGAACCGATCCGGCCGCCAACGTCACGCTCGCCTTCTCCAGAAAGGATCTCCGACTCACTTTGCTCATTCCACCCTCTTCATTTCAGAACTCACTACGCATTTCGAGCACGTATTCAAACGGGCTGGCGATTTTAGCCCGATGAATAAACCGAAGCAAATGATCTCCGGCGCGCAAAACGTTTGCGAAACGGAAGCCCATCTGAACCTTGCCTCACGCTTCCATATAGTGTACGTTAGCGGCCGGAGAAAAATGAGAACCCTTAAACGTAAGCTTTGCTGGGCGGCAATGCCCTGCCTCTTGTTTTGCGCCACATGCAGGAGCGCGGATTGGCCGACCTTTGGCCACGATCCCCAACGCTCCGGCTGGGCGATCGGTGAAAACTCCCTGAATGTTCAAAATGTCACCGGTCTGAAGCTGCTCTGGAAAATCAAGATCAAGAACGAACCAAGGTCATTAACGGCACTCACCGCACCGGTAGTGGCGGAGGGAATCACCACGCCCACCGGCATTCGCAGCCTGGTCTACGTGGCGGGAAGTTCCGACAGTCTGAACGCCGTCGATGCGCGCACCGGCGAACTGGTGTGGACGCACAACTTTGATGAACACGTGCAGCCCAAGAACGCAGGAATGTGGCTTTGCCCCAACAATCTGAATGACACTCCCACCATCGACAAATCCCGCGGACTGATTTATATCATCGCCGCAGACGGAAGATTTTACGGAATCGATCTGGGCACCGGCAAGACGCGCACTCGCCCTGTAGCGTTCGTGCCTGCCTACTCCAAGGATTGGAGTTTGAATTTTTCAAACGACGTGGTGTACACGTCGATTTCACAGGGCTGCGGCGGCGCAATTTCCGGAGTTTATTCGCTCGACCTCCGCCATCCTGACCGCCCAGTGATTCGCGATCTGCTTGTGGAGAATACCTATGGAGCGGGGATCTGGGGGCGCGGCGGGGTGGCCATTGGGGAGGATGGCCGAATCTACGCTTCCACCGGCGATGGGCCATTCAATCCTGCGAATGGCGATTATGGCAGTAGTCTTTTCTCCGCGCGACCCGACGACCTCGAGATAATCGATTACTATTCCCCGCTCAATTTCGATCAGCTCAACAAATATGATCTGGACATCGCCGCCTCAAGCCTCATCTGGCTCGCTTACCACAACTATCGATTGGTGGCAGGTGGCGGCAAAGAAGGCGCGCTCTACCTGCTGGACGCGGACTCCCTGGGCTCGGCCGATCACCAGACGCCGCTTTACCGGCAGAAACTCTCCAATGACGACCTGGAGTTTGAAATGCAGGGCATCTGGGGCGAACTCTCCACCTGGCGCGATGAGAGTGGCGAAACCTGGCTCTACGTCCCCTCCTGGGGGCCCGTCTCAAAAGATGCGCCACACTTTCCCGTAACTCATGGCGCGAACCCACACGGTTGCATCATGGCCTTCAAATTGGCCACCAACCCCGTAACACAGAAGCCGACACTCGATCCGGTTTGGATATCCGGAGACTTCGATGTTCCCGAGCCCGTCGCCATCGCGAATGGAGTGATCTTCGCGCTCGCCACCGGCGAGAACACAATGCAAGCCACCGGCTCCCCGATTATTTTCGTGCCCGGCCGGAAGCTTCTGAGCGACCAGCAGCGTGGCCTGAATACCCACAACGCCGTTCTTTATGCGCTCGATGCCCAGACCGGAAAGGTTCTTTACCAGAGCGGCGACGCGATCACCAGTTGGGTCCACTTCAGTGGATTGGCCATCACCGACGGCCGCGTGTACGCCGTCGACCACGATTCGAATCTCTATTGTTTTGGTCTACCGGAGCAGCCCGGGAAAAAGGTGGACACGGATTAAAGCCTGCGGCCAATCGAGAGTGGTGGTAGCAATTCCCGATATTTTCAGTATAATCTTCCCCCGAACCCTTTCTGACCAAGGCATGACCGCGAGGTCGAGATGAGTTTCCGCACAACCATTGCTCTCCTGATCCTTTTGATCTCATGGCTCGTTCCGCAATGTGCCGGGGCTCAGCAGAAGCCGTTGACTCAGGACCAGGTTCAGGGATTAGTGCGCAATGGCTTGGGAGACGATTCGGGCGCGAAACTGGTCCAGCAGCGCGGCATTGATTTCACCCCCACGGATGATTTTCTTCAGACTCTCAAGTCGGGTGGGGCGAGCGACGCGTTTCTGGCTGCGCTGCGCGACGCCAAGCCAGCCGACAATTCAAAAAAGCCTCTGAACCAGGAGCAGATTTTTGCCCTGCTCGTGGGCCAGGTTCCGAGCCAGCGCGTCACCATGCTCGTGCAGGAACGAGGCATCGATTTTGATCCCACCGATGAGTCCCTCCAGCAATTCCGCATGGCGGGTGGCGACGACGACGTCATCAACGCCATCAAGAGCGCCCAGGTGACCAAGCCCGCTTCCGTCGATTCCTCAGCCCAAGCGCTCCAGGCGCAGGTGAGGCAGCACGAGGCGCGCGGGGGCGAATTTTTCCAGAAGCGCCAGTATGACCAGGCCGAGCAGGAATATCGCGCGGGCCTGCTCCTGGACCCTCAGAACGCCCTACTCTACCTGAGTCTTGCCTATACTCTGGTCCAAGAAAACCGCTGGGACGACGCCTCCGCGGCGGCCCATGAGGCGCTGCGCCTGAATCCCAACAGCGCCCTCGCACACAGCATTCTTGGCGCCGCGGAGGAGAGGAAAGGCGACCGCGCCGCCGCGCTTGAGGATTACCGCGCCGCCTACAATCTCGACCCTGCAAACGTGCAATTTAAGGAGGCGTATGAACGCTTGTCTCAGCCACCTCCTGCACCCGCCGCCGCGCCCACTGCACCCGCGGCAGTCACCACAACCGCAACCACGTCAACCACCACCTCGGGGACAGCCGCGGCCTGCGTCATCCTCAAGCGCATGGGCCCCGCGGATGAGGTTACAAGCCACTTCTACTCCTGGGGAATCCGCGGCAAGCAATTTCAATATGTCGAAGGCAATTTTCCCCCGGGAACCAAATGGCACGGCCGCCTGACTGATAACGATGTTCGCGCCATCCAGTTAAATGGCGGCAAATTCGTCATCCTTGAGCCCAAATATACCGACGCGGATTTGGATCAGGCTCGAAAGTCCTGCAAAGCTCAAACAAGTAATTAATCAAATACGCCGGGAAAATTCTTATCGAAAAGGAATCGAACTATCGGATTTTTCCCCGCGCCGCAATCTTCCAGCAGCCCACCGCTTCGCTCTGGCGTAATGTCACAATTTCATCGTGCATATTCACCGCGACGCAGGCGTGATTGGGGATGATGGTCACGACTTCACCGACATAGAATTCGTGCTTCGAAGGCATGGTATCCACCAGGCCATGCTCTTCATTCAGCTTGATGATGGGAGCGTCGGGGGCTTCCACAATGTATCCGTAACCGAATTTCGGTCCGGCGTTCAACAGGTCGGAAGTCAGCGTCTTGGAGCCGGAATCGAGGATGGCGCGGCCGGAAACAGCGGTCGAGACAACGGTCGCCACCACGCGTACGGCGCAATCCTCCAATCGGCACGCGCCTTGATAGTAAGTGTTCAAGTCATTGTATACATAAGTGCCGGGGCGAATTTCCGTAAGCCCGGGAATCAGGTGAGCAAATTCGAGCGATGGCGTTGAGCCGCCGGAGACGATTTCCACCGGCATCTGCTCGACACGAAGTGCCGCAAGGGCTCCCGCGACGCGCAGGGCCACGCGCTCGGTTTCCGCGCGGCGCTCCTCCGGCGTTCCCCACACGTTGCCGAAATAGCTCATCACGCCGCGAAATTTCAACCCGGGGAGTTTCTCAATCGCCTTCGCCAGAGCCACTACAGCGGGGCCCCGCTCGACTCCGCAGCGGTGGCCGCCGGCGTCAAATTCCACCAGCACGCCGAGGGTGGCTCCCTGAGCAGAAGCGGCTTTGGAAAGCTCGTGCGCGGCAGTCTCCGAATCGATGGAGATCATGATTCTCCGTGCCCGGGCAAGCGCCGCGAGCCGCCGGAGTTTTTCCTGTCCCATGAGGGGATACGCAACCAGAATGTCATCGAGCCCGGCCCCGGCCATTACTTCCGCTTCACCGACTTTCGCCACCGTCAGGCCCACCGCCCCCAGGGCCAACTGCCGGCGCGCCACCTCCACCGTCTTGTGTGTTTTCGTGTGCGGACGCAATCCCACTCCCTGCTTGCGGCACGCTTCCGCCACTCGTTGGAGATTTCGCTCCAGCACATCAAGATCAACCGTCAGCACGGGAGTGGAAAGCTCTTTGGCCAGCATGCAACCCTCACCTTACTTTTTGCGCCGCTTCTTAAGGCGCGCGATACAATCAACTTCAATCTTGATTTTGGGCAACTGCACGCCCACCGTGGTGCGGGCCGGCTGGTTCTCGGGAAAAAACTCCTTGTACACCTCATTCATCGCCGCAAAGTCCTTCAGGTCCGCAAGGAAGACGCCCACGCGCACGACCTCTTTTAGTGAGCTTCCCGCCGCTTCCAGAATCGCCCGAATATTCTGGAGCGTCCGGCGGGTCTCCGATTGAATATTTCCGTATTCAAACTCGTTGGTCTGTGGATTGACGCACCCTTGCCCGGCGACGAACACGAAACCGTCTGCGATAATGGCCTGCGAATAGACGCCTTTGGGTTGGGGTGCATCGGAAGTGCGAACCACTTTGCGCATGATTTTACCTCGCGTGGAATCAGATTATTTTGGTTATCTTCAAAGTCACTTAGTATAATGACCAAACCTTGATTGGTAAAGGCCGCATCCGCCAGGCAAATTCCGGGCCAGGCGTGTTTTTCAGACTTCTATGGCTACGTTCGAACTCCCATCACGTTCAGTCACGCCGGATCCGGTCGCGGAGCCTCAGCCGTCCACCCAGCTTCAGCGCGCTATCGGGAGCCTGGGGGCCACGGCCATTGTGGTGGGCACGATTATCGGGTCAGGAATCTTTCTGGTCCCGCACGATGTGGCGCTCGAGGTAGGCACCGTATCCGCCGTGACCTTGGTCTGGGTCGTGGGAGGAGCCCTGGCGCTGGCCGGATCGCTGTCGCTGGCTGAACTCGGCGCGGCCACACCGGAAGCGGGTGGCATCTACATCTATCTGCGCGACGCTTACGACCGGCTGCCGGCTTTTTTATACGGCTGGGCAGCATTGCTGGTGACTGACACCGGGAGCATCGCAACCCTCGCCGTCGCCTTCAGCATTTACTGCTCCACTTTTTTCCCCCTCACTCCCATCGAGCGCAAGCTGGTGGCCAGCGCATTGATTGCCGTGCTGACCGGAGTGAATATCGCGGGCGTTCGCCGCGCCTCCACGGTGCAGGTGATCTTCACGCTGGCGAAACTGGCAGGGGTGGCGATTATCGTGGGCCTGGCATTTTTCGCCCGCCGTTTGACCCCCCTTGCGCCGCCTGCGAATTACTCCTCGCCGCAGACCACGCTGAGTTCCTTCGGTGTGGCGTTGATCGGAGTCCTGTGGGCGTACCACGGTTGGCACCACCTCGCCTATGCGGCCGGCGAGGTGAAGAGTCCGGGCAAAACTCTGCCCCGAAGCTTTCTGCTTGGGGCGCTGATCGTGATTGCGGCATATCTCTGCGCCAATTTCGCCTATCTCCGCGTGTTGTCTTTGCCCGTCATCGCGCAGGACGCCTACCAGCGCGTGGCGGCGAAGACCATGGAAATTCTCTGGGGCCCGCGAGGCGCGGCGTTTGTTTCCGGGTTAATCCTTTGCTCGATTTTCGGCGCGACGAACGGCTCTATTCTGGGCGGGGCGCGCGGCTGCTTCGCCATGGCGCGCGACGGCGTGTTCTTCGCCCCAGTGGGAAAAATCCACTCCCGCTTTCGTACTCCGCACGTTGCGCTGCTGCTCCAGGGATTCTGGGCTATCGTGCTGGCCATCAGTGGCACTTACGAGCAGCTTTACACCTACGTCATCTTCACCGGCTGGATTTTTTACGCCGCGGCCGTGCTGTCCGTCATGGTCATGCGGCGCAGGCGGCCGGATTTGCCGCGCCCCTACCGAGTCCTCGCCTATCCAATCCTGCCCATTGCCTTCGCGGCTGCGGCATTGATGATCATCCTGAATTCCCTGCTTTACAAGCCCCTTGAATCCGGCATCGGCCTGGCGCTTGTGCTTCTGGGAATCCCGGTTTACTTCTATTGGGCGCGCTCCAGCCGTTCGCATCAAACCCCGTAGCGCCGAGATACGCGTTTCTTGCTTTTCTCTGCGGCTTTTGGCCCGGACATCATCGCCGGCGATCATGGGCAAAGGAGAAGCTCTAACCACAGAGCGCACAGCGCGCCCCAGAGAAGTCTTTCTCTGTGTACCTCGGTGACCTCTGTGGTGAGAGCCCTTTCTTGGTTCTGGCCCGGCCGCGCCGCAGACAGTGTAAGTTTTACACTCGCCCCTTCGTTTTCATACACTTCTCAGGAGGTTCCTTCATTTTTAATATCTTTTTGGCTGAAAATCGCCACTCTTGCAGCCGACATGTGTAGGCTTGCACATTCCGTGCGTGTATAGACAGCCCAGGGTGGGCCGAATTCGTTGTAGCGGCGCCCTCCAACCCGTCGCCTGAGGGCTTGGGGGCGCCGGGCGAACACTGAACCCGATGGGCACCCGCCGCAACGCCCGCTTCCCCGAATTTCGAGTTTCGCTCTGTAGCGGTCTGCGCCAAATCGCCCATAGACACCAATCCCCCGGCATTGATAGGCAATTTGGGTTCCACTATCGATGAAAATATCTACTTCATGGTAACCATTGAGACAAGAGCAGGTTACGGGCAGTCGCGCATCGTTCTCGCCCAATTCGTTATGCGAATAACTGCGTGATTTCACGCAGGGGGGTGCGTCATTTTTCGGAGCGGCAGAGTAGTTTGAATTCGTAGCGGCGACTTTACATCGCCATAACCTTTAGTGCAGGTAAATAATTCCCTCAAGGACGCGGAAAAGAACAATCGACGAGGGTGGTGCAACCTTCCGCCAATTGGTAACGTCAACATGGGTGCGGGGCGGAGGGCTTTCTCTGGCACCGCCCTATGTGGATGCATTGGCACAGTCGGACCGGGACAGTCCTTGCCTGCGCAATCGTAATCGCGCTGGAGGCTGGCGCCTTCGCTTGCGTCAAGAAAAAGTCTCCTGAACCAGCAAGCACCACCACCTCCGCCCCCACCCTCTCGAACATCAACGGCGCCACTTCGCCTTCGAGCGCTGTCGGCCAGCTCATTGAAATCAACGGATCGAACTTCGAGGCGAGCAGCGCCACTGTGAATTTCACACAGGGCAGCATCGTGGCGTCAGCCACTCCCATCAGTGGCGATGCTGCGGATTCGAGCCTGGTGGTGGCGGTGCCGTCGGGCGACAGCTCAAGCCAGTTCAGCGTGCCCGGAACCGTCACGGTAACGGTTGTGAGCAACGGAATGACGACGGGTGGCATAGCACTGTCCATAACCGCGGCGCCCTCGTTTGATATCGGCTCGACCACTTGGGCCACTACCAATTCTCTTCCCATCGCCCTCACGGGTCTCGCCTCCGTGGGCGTGCCCGGAACGGGTAGCAGCGCATATGTTGTGGTCACGGGAGGCTCGACCGGAAGCCTCAACGCTTCCGAGGTGTACTCGAACACGTTGAATTCGGACGGCACGGTGGGCTCAAGCTGGACAACGATCACGGCCGACCAGCTTCCAGAGGGCATAGCTTTCCATGGCATGGTGGAAGCCGACGATTCCAACTCACCCGTCCCGGCAGGCACCAGCTACATTTACATCATCGGCGGGCAGTCGGTATTTGGCGGTGGGCCGGGCGGAACTTCCAGCGTGTATATGGCCAGCGTCGATACGTCGAACGGTACGGTAGGATCGTGGACGCAGCTCAGCAACTCGCTGCCCCAGGCCTTGGTAGGCCCCACCGTGACTCTTTTCCACGGCTGGATCTACGTGGTGGGAGGACTGCTTTCCACCGGCAGCCCGTCCGACGCCGTTTATTCCACCCAGGTCCAAGCGAATGGCACCCTGGGCACGTGGGTGACCTCTTCGAGTCCCTATCCACTGGGAATTTCGTTTGCCACCTCATTCGGTTATGGGGGCACGCTGTTCGTCCTGAATGGTGACACCGCCAGTTCCACCGACCCCAATGCGGTGAGCGGCCTGACCGGCACCGACTCCGTGTACTACGCCCGCGTGATCGCGGGTTCGGTGGGAACGTGGAGCGCCAGTCCGGACGCAACTCTGGCGGCACGGGTGAAGCACAACACCTGGAACGCTTTCGGACAATTATTGAACGGAGAAGGAATTTATTCCGGATCCCTGGAATTCGAGTGGAACCTTTTGGATTCGTCAGGCCTGCCGGGTGCCTGGACCGGGCTCACCAATCCGCCCCATGCATACGTTTATAATGCCGCCTCATTGGTCAGCCCCCTGCTGAGTCCGTCGGGCACACCCCGCTTTCTTCTGCTGGGAGGCGAAACGGTAGTCGGCGCGATCAGTAGCTCGGTTTACTACAACAACGCACCCTAGCGGACCCCACAATTCAAGTTGTAAGGGTGCCAAATTTCCCCAATTTCCTGTTGACATCCCGAATCCCCAAGGATTATCCTAACCCTGTGCTGATGGAAGGCATTCTCCAACCCGGCATGGCCATGGCTTGTTGCTGTATCTGTACGGCGGCAGTGCCGGC
>JASHTO010000072.1 GCA_030040515.1 Terriglobia bacterium | reverse complement strand
AATGTCCTTCCGAGAATCGGCGCGGCGCCGAGCATCGGAAAGAGGTTTGCTGAGACTCTTGCGGCGACAATCCGCTCGGGCTCGCCCACGCCCGAAATGTTCAATCTTTTGTTTTCAAACGCCGCCACGCCGTCGAAGACACGGTTCCCGCGCGCAATCACTCCGATATCCGGAGCCGATACTCTTATGGGATTAGGGGAGAACTTGCGAAGCCTTTCTTGCACAACCACCAGCCTGCTGGAATCTCGATAGGGCAGCGCGTGAAGCAACACTCCATTGACCACGGAAAAAATCGCTGTCGTCGCTCCGATGCCGAGGGCAAGGGTAAGCGCTGCAACCGCCGTGAATCCGGGGTTTTTGGCGAGTGTTCGCAGGCCGAAGCGAACGTCCTGCGCAAGGTGGTCCAACCAGAGCCAGCGGCCGGATTCGTAGAAGCGCTCTTCGGCCCGCGTGACGTTGCCGAACGCGCGCCGCGCTGCCGCGCGGGCGTCTTCCTCGCTCAGGCCCTGCTCCTTCAGACGTTCAACTTCGAGTTCAAGGTGCGCTTTGACTTCCGCCTTAAAATCGCTCTGCTTGCGTTTTCGCCAGAACATTGAAGTCAGTCCTCCCGCGCCTCACTCGTTCCTCAATGCCACCATGGGGTCGACTTCTGCCGCGCAGCGCGCGGGAAAATAGCTCGCCAATGCGGCGACGGCGGTCATCACCACAGCCGCGACGAGCAGCGTGACCGGATCGCTTGACTTCAGGCCGTAGAGCACGCTGGCAATTGAGCGGCCCGCAGCAATCGCTGCCGGAATCCCGATGGCCACGCCGATCGCCGCCAGCCCCAGGCTTTCGCGCATCACCATCCACAACACGCCGGCGCGGTCTGCCCCCAGCGCCAGGCGGATTCCGATTTCGTTGGTCCGGCGGGCGACGGAATAAGAAGTCAGTCCGTAGATTCCGATGCAGGCGAGGAACGCGGCCAGGGCGGCAAAGAAAGTGGACAGGCGGGCGACCAGGCTCTGGCTCGCCAATGACCGGTCCACGGATTCGGCCAGAGTTCCGGTGTAGGCAACCGGCAGCGCCCGGTCCACCTGTCCAATGGCCTGGCGAACCTCGGAGATGATCACTCCGGCGTTTCCGTTATAGCGCACCACGAAGTCATTAAAGTACTGAACGTGCGCCCGCTGGATGTAGGGGTAATAGGCTGCCGGATAGGGCCGCTCCCTCACACTCCAGTGCTTGGCGTCTTTAACCACCCCAATGATTTCAATGTCGTTGCTGTTCTTGGGATCGGCGCCGATTCCGAAGTGTTGCCCGATCGGCGAGCCGCCCAGCAGGCATTGCCGCACAAAAGTTTCATTCACCACTGCGACCTTCGGAGACGCGGCGTTGTCCCGCGCGTCGAAGGTGCGGCCGAGCATGAGGGGAATCCCCATGGCCGCAAAAAAGCCCTGGCCAACGATGTTATGCTCCGTATCCAGCTTATCTTCGGGAGTTGAGGTGTTCCCCAGCACCGTAACCGGGTCCGTCCGCTCGCCTTCGTTGAAGGTGAAAAACGCAATGCTCGCCGCGCGCACGCCGGGCAATGCTCCCACCCGCTGCTCGATTTGCTGATAAAGGCGGCCCAGGCGCTCGTCCTCCACATATCCGGCAGCCGAGGGATCGATTCCAAAGAGAAGAACGTTCTGCTTGTCGAAGCCCGTGTCAACATCAAAGAGGTTAACGAGCGTTCGCAGGAAAAGTCCGGCGCCGATGAGCAGCAGGAGGGAAAGCGCCACCTGGGAAATGATGAGCGCCTTCGCCAGCGGCGTGCGGGTGGCCGCGGAAGCCCTGCCCCTGCCTTCGCGAAGCGACCCTCCCAGGGATACGCGGGTTGCGCGCAGGGCGGGCGCCATTCCGCAAAGAAGCGCAGTGCCCAGGGCAACCACGAAAGTGAAAGCCAGGACGCGCGCGTCCGGCCTCGCGTCCACCGGTAACGGCCCGGAGCCATGGGGAAGCATTGCGGCAAGCGCGTTGCCCGCAAGACCGGCGATTGCCGCCCCCACGGCGCCCCCTGCCAGAGCCAGCAGAAGGCTTTCCGTGAGCAATTGACGAATCAGGCGTCCGCGTCCCGCGCCCAGTGAAATGCGTACCGCAATCTCGCGCTGGCGGGCGGATGCGCGAGCCATCTGAAGGTTGGCGATGTTCGCGCACACGATCAGCAGCACCAGTCCCACCACGGCCATCAGAATTTCCAAGGGGGTTGTCGCCTGGCGGCGGAGGCCCGGAAGACCGGTTTTGATCGGCGTCAGCTTGACCTCCGTGTGTTGAAGGATGGCCTGCTGCTTTGCGGTGAGCGTGCCGCCGGCTTCATCCGTCCAGATCTGCCTTGCCAGCACGTTTACGTTGGCCTTGGCCTGTTCGGCGCTCACGCCATCTTTCAGGCGGCCGAGGATGTAAAGTGACTGAAACGATGCCTCGTCCAGCTCGTTCCAGCCGGGAGACACTTGCTTTTCCATGGAAAGGGGAATCCAGAGGTTGGGCGCGAGGCCGACGGAGGTCCCGAAAAATCCCTCAGGCGCGACGCCGATGATCGTGTATGCCGTCGATCCCAAAGTCACAGTTTTGCCGAGGATGGCCGGGTCGCGGGCAAAGCGGTGCGCCCACCACGAATAACTGAGCATGGCCACGGGGTGCCCGCCGGCAGGCTCATCCTCTGCATCCGTGAACGTGCGGCCCAAAACCGGTCTGACACCCAACATCGGGAAGTAACTTCCCGAAACCAATTGGACATCCAGTGCTTCCATCTCGCTTTTCCCTTCTACCAGGCCGTGCATGGTGTTGAAGGGCATGCTCAGCATGCTGCTCGTGCCCGAGAAGGCCTGGTTTTTCTCACGCAGCGCCTGGTAGAACGGATAGGAGTAGATTCCGGTGGCGGCAAAGTCATCCGTACTTCCGCCGGCATGCGCTTCGCCCAGCATCACCAACTGGCCGGGATTTTGGACCGGCAACGCGCGCAGCATGACGGCGTTCATCAGGCTGAAAATTGCAGTGTTGGCGCCGATTCCGAGCGCCAGCGTGCTGACCGCGATAGATGTAAAGCCCGGTTTTTTGGCAAGTGTTCGCAGGCCAAAGCGAATGTCCTGCATCAGGTGGTCCAACCAGAGCCAGCGGGTGGATTCGTAGAAACGTTCCTCGGCCTGGGTGAGGTTTCCAAACCCCCGGCGCGCGGCCATGCGGGCGTCTTCTTCGCTCAGGCCCTGCTCCTTTAGGCGCTCGACCTCGAGTTCAAGGTGCGCATTGATTTCCGCCTTGAAATCGCTCTGCCTGCGTCTTTGCCAGAACATGGGTTTATCCCTCGCGTGCTTCTGCGCCCAGAATTCGTCCGATTGCCGCAGCCAATCTGCGCCACTTGTTGGTTTCTTTCAGAAGTTGCTTCCGGCCCGCTGCAGTGAGCTTGTAGAAGCGTGCCTTACGGTTGTTGGTGGAGGTGCCCCACTCGGCGGCAATCCACCCGCGGTCTTCCAGGCGCTGGAGCGCTGGGTAGAGCGCGCCGTGCTCCACCAGCAATTCGTCCGCGGAAGTTTGTTGAATGGCCCGCGCGATGCCCTGACCGTGCTGCGGGCCGAAGATGAGCGTGCGCAGGATGAGCAGGTCGAGCGTTCCTTGCAGAAGTTCCAGGCGTTCTTTTTCCTTTTGGGTAGACATATAACCCAAGTATCCATAGTTTGGGTAAGATGTCAATCCAAAAGTACGATGTGAAGGGAGTTCCTTCGCACGTTGTAGCGGCGCTCTATGAGCGTCGCCGGCGGTCGATAGACCGCCGCTACAGTGCCCGCCTTTGCAATTTCGCACTTTGGCGACTAAAATCGATGACGAGGTGGAACAAAATGGACAACGATGTCCTGCGGATTGCGGGGAAGGAGTTTCATTCGCGCCTGATTGTGGGCACGGGAAAATATCGCAGCTTTCAGGAGATGGCGCGCGCGCACGGAGCCTCGGGCGCGGAGATGGTCACGGTGGCGGTGCGCCGCGTCAATCTCACCGATCGCAGCAAGGAGTCGATGCTCGATTACATCGACCGTGGCAAGCTTTTTATCCTGCCGAACACGGCCGGGTGCTATACCGCTGACGATGCCATCCGCACCGCGCGGCTAGCGCGCGAGGTGGGGCTTTCCAACTGGATCAAGCTGGAAGTGATTGGCGACGAGAAGACGCTCTTCCCGGACAACTTTGAGCTGGTGAAAGCTACCGAAACGCTGGTGAAAGAGGGTTTTGTGGTGATGCCTTACACCAATGACGATTTGATTTCCGCGCGGCGCCTGATTGACGCGGGCGCGGCGGCCGTGATGCCCCTGGCCGCGCCGATTGGTTCCGGCCTGGGAATTCAGAATCCAACAAATATCCGGATTCTGCGCGAGATGATCACGCAGGTTCCGCTGATCATCGACGCAGGCGTGGGAACAGCTTCCGACGCCGCGCTGGCCATGGAACTCGGCGCTGACGCCGTGCTGATGAACACTGGAATTGCCAGCGCGCAGGACACTGTGCTGATGGCCCACGCCATGAAGAACGCCGTGCTGGCCGGCCGCCAGGCTTACCTCGCCGGTCGCATGTCGAAGAAGCTCTACGCTTCGGCCTCCAGCCCGTTGCAAGGCGTGCTGCAATAAACCGCTGTCGTGGTTCGCCACTGCCTGCTTTCGTTCTTCGCTTAGTTCTTCTGCAATTCCGCGATGGCCGCCAGAACTTCGTCGCTATGTTCCTGAGGCTTCACGCCCGTCCACACTTTCACGATCTTGCCGTGTGGATCGATCAGGAAAGTGTTGCGCGAGGCCATCCCTCTTTCGTTCAGCGAACCGTACTCCGCTACGACTTTCTTGTCAGTATCGGAGAGCAGCTTAAAGGTCAGGCTCTGCTTGGCGCAGAAGTCCTGGTGGCTTTCAGTCGAATCAACGCTCACGCCCACGATCACCGCGTTCTTCTCCTGATACTTGGCGAGGTCGCGCTGAAAATTGTGCGCCTCAATGGTGCAGCCGGGCGTGTTGTCTTTGGGGTAGAAGTAGAGCACCACCCACTTGCCGTGAAAGCTTTTCAGGTTGACGGTCGTTCCATCCTGGGACGGCAGGCTTACAGCGGGAGCCTTCTGGCCGACTTGGGGTAGGTCGCCGGCCATTGCCAGTCCCAAAGCGAGACCGACGCCTGCGATTGCCATGGTAATGACACGAGCCATGTGAAGCGTGTGCATGATTTCCTCCTGCATTTTGCCCCTGAGAGCATACGTCATGGGGCCGACAACATACCTGTTCGCAATCGGTAATGCAATGCAAATAATACACGCGGCGGGAAAAAATTGAACGAATTTTCGACTTTGATCACGGTTGCGGAGGCGGTTGCCCGTTCGCGGGGGGCGTTGGATTGGCGGGCAGGGAATCGCGCAAAGTATAGATCTTCTCGCCGGGCTTCACCAGGTGCATTTCCTCGCGCGCCTTGCGTTCAATGGCCTCAGGATCGGACTTCAACGCCTGGTTTTGTTTTTCCAACTGCGCATTATCCTGTTGGAGTTGCAGGGCGTGCTGTTGAAGTTGTTGGAGCTCCTTCTGTTGACGACGCGCGGCCAGGAATCCGTTTTGCCCGAAGATGTTGTGGACGACCAGCGCCACCGACGCCAACAGAAGCGCCAGGATGGTGTTGCGGATCGCTGTGGAACTTTTGAAATTCCAATTCAACATGAAAAGTTAAACTGCCGCCTGGAGATTGAACGCGGCGGGAAAATCAGTCAGCGCGTATGGC